>CAZCVM010000022.1:0-13941 GCA_964501965.1 uncultured Leptospiraceae bacterium
ATTTTAAGTGACAATGGCCACAATAGAAACTATGGTATTTATGCGAGTCCTGGGAATATACCCATATTTATTTTCCAAAATAATATCAATGCCGGTGAAGCTGATCAAACCTATGGTATTGACTTGAATAATTCGTCGAATAGTCAAAGCCGCGCTTTAGTGGCTCACAATACTGTGTATGGCGGCAAAGGAACAACCGTCAATTATAGTTTGTATAATTTAAGTGACGATAAAAAAATGATGCTGCGAAATAATATATTTTTTACTGCAAATTCTGCTTCTACTAATATATGCGTTGATGAGGACAGTACATTATTGGAGTTGGCATACAATGATTTTTTCGACTGTGACTCATACCTTCTCAAAAGACCTTCTCAAAATTTTGACTATATGTGTTCTGATGGCAAACCAGGTCAATCTGATTCTTGCGCAACCGGATCAGATGTGGCTTCTGTCACCACTGGAAATTTAGTTTATGATAATGCAGGCGACCAGCTATTCAAAGATATCGATGGCTCTGACAATGATATAAAAAAAATGTCTGATAATGATTGGTCATTGCGAAGCACAGCAACAGGATTGCTAAATACAGGATTTACTTGTCCTGACGCATTGTCTTTAGAAAAATACTATTTGACAAAGACAACAAGCCAGAGTGAATGCGATAATGACTATTTAGCCCGTGGATCCTTGTTCGATGCCGAAGTTGGAGTCTGCGACAATGTCGCTCATGACAACAAAAGCGATTGCGAAAGCGATGGAAAAAATTGGATCAATTATTGTTACCGGGAATTTTTATTTCCGGCGGTTGAAGTCGCTGATGACAATATCGGCAATGACAATGGTCTTTGTGAGTCGGGCGAGACTTGTTTGATCAATCCTAATATAGGAGCTTACGCTGGCCATGGAAATTTAGTGGACGCCGAATGCAATGCTAGCGGATTTATCAGCAATGTATCTCTGGTTAAATATGCAAATAATGGATTTTGAGAATATAAACTTTGCGCAGATTTAAAATTTCAAATAAAATACTCAAGCCTGATAAAATAGCTTGACTTTTTATGGTTAAATTAAAACTAAATCCAATTTCTTTAAGAATAATATTAATATTTTTGAAGGCTATTCAATTGCAGAAAAAATTGGCGAGGGCAAAGATGTTTAAGGAATGGAAGTCAGAATACAATGTTGCGGTAAAACAATTTAATGATGATCACAAAAAATTGTTTGATTATTTTAATGATCTCAATCGCGGATTGCTTTCAGGAATGCGTATAACGGAAATGTCGTATGTTTTGGAAGGTCTCATTGATTACACCAAAACTCATTTTGAAAATGAAGAAAAAATGATGCGCAAATACAATTATCCAAAATATGAAGAACACAAAAAAGAGCATGATGCTTTGGTAAAAGATGTAATGGACTTTTATCAAGATTTTCAGGCTGGCAAAAAAGCATTTACTATAGAACTTCTCAAATTTCTCGATGATTGGGTCACCAATCATATTTTAGAAACAGATATGCACTACAAGCCATTCTTTACAAAGATTGCGAAAGAGCAGCAATCTGCAAACCAAAATTAGTATTTGCATTGGATATTAGTTATTTTTGCATAGCATTTGTCAAGCTTAAAAATTGCAAAGTCTGTTGGGAGCCGATGCGCTTCAATTGACGGACCATGAATTGATACAACTTGCTGTTTGGTTTGCGGATGTCAATTGTCAAAAGTAGATACTGGATCATCTCATTATTTTGGCCGCGGTGATAAGCAATGGTTGCCAGAGCAAAAAGCAGCTTGTTTTTGATTTGTTGCGGAGCGACAGAATAATGTCCTGCGTTTTGATAAGCATTGAGCATGAATCGATGAGCCATTGGCCATTTTTTTTCATTGAAAAATAAAGTACCTAGCAATTGATGCGATGCAATATCCCTGGGATCTTTTTCTATGGCCTTAAATAAAAAAGATTTTGCTAAAGAAGTATCCTCCAAAAATAAAGCCAATTGACCCAAAATGCGCAAGCTGCGCGAAAATTTGGGCGGATTATCTTTGTAATAATGCAGCATTCTTTTTGTATACGCTATGGTCTCATTTATATTTTGTTCTTGGATCAATTTTTGCTGCCATTTTTGCAGCAAAATGCGCATGGAATGGTAGGTAAAAAACGCCGCAAATCTTTTATCTTTATCCTTTTCTTGAATAGATTGCAATAGCCGCATTTGTTTATTTAGATTTGTGTAGGATTGGTTGCCCTTGGAGTACATATCAATAAACTGCAATATTTCCATGGCCAGTTGATTTTGAGAAGCGTATTGTTTTTCCCATTGTTGCAGCACTCTTTGCTGCGCAGTCGAAAGATTGGGCGGCACAAAAGCAATAAATATATTGCCGGCAACATTTTGCATTGGACGTATCTGCTTTTGATGCAAAATATCTATCGCCATTTTTCGGCTTGGTTCATACAAATAATATATCCGATTTTTTTTATCCAAGCCAATAATGGTCGCCAGATGCCCGATTTCTTGACCAGGCGGAGACAGAAGTATTAACAGCGGTATCCCTGCTTGCAAAAAGGAAGCAGCCGTTTGTTCATTGCCTGGGATCGCAACAGCTCGAAAAGACCGTTTTGCCATATAATCAAAAGAACGAACAATATTCGTTCCCTTCTCATTTGTGTCCATAGCTCGGGCTATTTCAATCTGGCTGGTCTTGTTATCTCCGAATGATTGCAATACAAACTGCAAAGAAACAGGAACACAAAAATTTTTCCCCTGTCCAGGCAACATGTTGCCAAATTTTAACCGCACGGGCTGGGTTTCCCTTTGCCACTGAATAGAAAAAAAATTGCTTATTGGTCTTCGGATATGGGCCAGTCGTTGTTTTTGCCTTTTTGAGATAAATTTGGTAAAAATTTGGTATTGTTTCTGTGTTTGGTTTATGGCCTGGTAATTGTGCTTATAGGCCAAAATATACAATTGTGATAAAAATATTTGATGAATTTTGAAAGCATGGTCAATGTCCAGCAGATCTTGATTTATTTCTAAACCTGAATTGTCTTGAGGATGCAAGGCTTTTTTCGCGGACAACGCCCGCAAAACATTGTTTGTTGCTTTTTGAGCCAAACGCATGGTCTTTGCCCATTTTTTTTGTCTTGTCAGTATATCAAGTAAGTGCAGAGTATTGTCCAGATAAGTGCTTTCCAGAAAATGTTCTAATGAATTTTGTGAGTTCTGTGAATTTTGTTTATCATTCTGGTTTTGGTTGTCAATTATTTTAATGTTGTCATTATTTTGGCTTAGACTTTGAGTAAGCATTTTTTGAGCTTTTGCGTAGTGCCCATTTTGGACCAGGGTATTCCAATAATGGGAAACACTATCGTCCAATGAAGAAAGACGCAAACGCATTTGCTGGTCATGATCCTGTTCTTTGAGTAAATGAAAATAAGTCTCATACAATTTTTGAGCACGGCTAAACTCATAACCGTGATTGGCAAATAACGCGGCTACTCCATAAAAGTCGGGAACCTCCAAATTGTGCTTTGCGTATGATTCATATTTTCTGCTCAAAGATCGCAGTTGTTCCATATTGTATTTTTTTATATAGAAAAAATCATGCTGCATTTCTTTTTGGATCCTAGCCAGCAAAGGAGAAATATTTTGTTCTGTTGAATCTTTATTGTTTTTATCTTCCTGGCTTTGAAGAGCAAAGATTTTTTTTAGGAATAAAAACTTGAGCTGTGCAGATGGTAGTGGGTGTTCTAAAACATGGATGGCTTGATTTTTTTTTGCTTCCGATAAGTATTTTTCTGGAAAAATCGTCCCCTGGTTTTTCCCAAAAACCAATTGATCCAGCACTAAATGGTCATTGCCCGTTGCGCTTCCTATAGTAATTTTTTGCGGCAAATCATTTTTTATTTTGATTTGCACTTTTGTGCTCGCAAAAGGATTTGCCATATTGTAGTTGAAAAATAAAAATGAATGGTTGTTGCCGGATGTTTTTTTTTCAACTAAATCTGTTTTTGCCAGTAGGGTTTGCCACAACTTATGCCATTGAAAACTATAATGCAGGCTTGTATCCAAAGAGAAATTTATATTCAATGAAGAAGATTCTTCTTGGAAATCGGAGTTAATCAGCATCGGATTTGTCTGGGTTTGAAAAAAATCCAATTGGATGTTGAAATAAACCGAATGAGATTTCGTGTCATTTTCCATAGCACTGGAAATTTGGTAAAACCGGCCTTGTTCTTGCCAATAAATGACACCGTCTTTACTGATTAATAATGGTTGATCACGCCAAAAGAAAACAGCTTGCTGTTTTGTGGCACTGAAATTGTAAAGAATGGAAATATGGGTATGTTCCGGAAAAATGATTTTGCCCCGATAAAAAGGCAAGTTTGTGCCCTGTATACTACTTTGCCATTTTTTCAATTGTCGAATGATTTCTTGCTGATCTTTACTGGTACTGGATGGTTTCTGCTGAGTAGGCTGTGACGCAATATACGCAGCATGGGATGCGGGAAAATGTATGATAGTATTCAAATCACTAGCTGAATAGTATTGCGGCAATTTTTTTAAAAAGTATTTTTGCCAGGTATAAATATGATTGTGCCAATCCGGTTGTTTTTGTTTCAAGAAATACAGCGCATTGAGCAGATGGCCTAGTAGTATTTTTTTGTGTATTTGTGCGCCATTGTCGCCAACTTTGTCTGACCATTGTGTTTGCCATACCTGATGCGAAAGAATGGATTGCCACAATTTATTGAATTTTTGAACATGAATCATTGATGGTTTTTGTGACAAATAATACAGCATGAAAGAATATTGCCAGGCAATACTCATGCGGGCAATTTTTGTTATGGGCAAAGCAGATGTTTTTTTTATCGGATATTTTTTTGTTTCTTTTTTCGATTCTTTTTTTGTTTTTTGATTTCTGTCAGAGATTCGATCCTTAGCCCATGCTGCCAACAACTCTTGTGTTTTTGGGGGTAACAAACGATCAGCAGAAAGATTATTGAGTTTTAGCTGGATCCGATAAGGATGATCCTTGCTGGTCCGCAGCATCAAATAAAATATCTGACGAAAAGCCAACGGATATTGCTTATTTGCCAAAATTTGCAAAAATTTTTTTTCTTTGTGAAACCAGGCAAAAGTCAAATACATTAATTGGTATTGCTCTTGCTTTTGAGAACTGAATTTTTGATATCTATGAAAATCCGGTATTTGTTTTGAGTCAAAAAGACGGTTATTGTTTTGGTGTGAAGCCTGGCTGTTTTGCAAAGAAAAAATAAATACAATAAACCCAAAAATAATAATATTTTGTAGGCAAAATCTAAATCTGGATATTTTTTGGAGTTGACACATTTCTTTTATCCTATTTTTTTTTATTTTTCATATATCATTTGGGTAAATAACGGCCCCCAAAAAATAATGATAAAACCATGATAAAACCATGAAAAAATAATTATTATGAATCTGTCTATACGCAAATAATGAAAATAAAGACAAACACATTTTTTTGACTTTTAAGACAGACATTTGGCCTAAAAAAAATATTTTAACGGAAAAAAAGGATACACAATGACAAATCATTTTCAAAAAAATAATTACCAAGGTTTTACCCAGTTGGAAGGGTATCTGACTGCTGAGGATCTTAAATTTTGTATTATTGTCAGCCGGTTCAATGATTTTATTACCAATAAAATGCTGGACGGTGCTTTGGATACATTGATCCGGCATGGTTCGATCCAAAACAATATCACAATCGTGCGCGTGCCAGGTAGTTTTGAAATTCCCATGGCAGCTCAAAAGGCAGCCAAAACACAAAAGTATGACGCTGTCATTTGTTTAGGAGCATTGATACGGGGAGCAACACCGCATTTTGATTATATTTCCGCAGAAGTTACCAAAGGTATTGCCCAGGTAAGTCTGGATTCAGGGATTCCTCTCTCTTATGGCATAGTAACCACGGATACTCTGGAACAAGCCATAGAACGGGCTGGAACAAAAGCCGGCAATAAAGGCGCGGACGCAGCTTTGTCCGCCATAGAGCAGGCAAATTTGTATCGAGCTTTTGATTCGCAATGAGTCATAAAGAAAAAAAAACAAATTCTGATCACAAAAGCCCGATGGCCAAATATCGCCGCCAAGGTAGAGAAATTGCCATGCAAAGTCTTTATCAGGTCGAATGGGGCCATTTATTGCCGGAAGAAGCTGCCGAACTTAGCTGGCTAGAACGGCCTGCCGCTGACAATGCCAAGACATTTGCCAGGATGCTGATTCAGGGTACATTGGATCACAAAGATCAAATTGATGATTTGATCCGCAGTTATAGCCAGCATTGGCAATTTGACCGGATCCCGCGTATTGATCTAGCGATTTTGAGGTTTTCCATATATTCTTTATTGTATTTACCGGAAATTCCGCCGATAGTTACTATAGACGAAGCAATAGAAATTTCCAAACAATATTCAAGTGAAGACGCGTGGCGTTATACCAATGGAATGTTGGATGCCATATTCATACAGGAAATAAAAAATGATACCAATGTATCGCATTGAATAATGGCAAAATAAATAAACCGGGATTACAATATGATGGATGAACAATTGAAACGAAACCGGATCAAAAACATCGAAAATGATAACCGGCCTTGGTACAATTTTCAGTGGCCTGGCTTTTGGCGCAAAAAAGCTTTTATTTTTCCTTTGGCAGTGATTGGTTCTTTTGCATTGATTGGCTTTGGCAGCTGGGGCATAAAAAAAATATTTTTTGATTCTGCCGCGGATTCCGGTGATTTGGGATCAAAAAAAATGGCTCTATCAAAGAATCCTTTGCCAGAGCTGCCTGCCGGAAACGATGATCTGGACGAAGGCAAGGCGTATTATCTGAAAGGCTGGTTTCCGGCAGCGCAATCCGCTTTTGAAAGAGTGATCAATTCCAATGCGCCGGATAAACACAAATCTGTCGCATTAACTTACATGGGCATGATTGCTTATGATCAGGAGCAATATGTGCGCGCAATCGATTTTTTAACACGGGCAACAAAATTCAATGACAAAGACCCATTGATTTATCGCAATCTTTCGCTGGTTTACCGCAAACGGCAAATGTATGGCCAGGCCCTTAAATATGCCCAACAAGCCAAAGAACTAGCACCTGAAAACGGAAAAAATTTTTTGCTTTTGGGCAATATTTATTTGGATATGAAGGAATATTCCCAAGCTATCAAGGCCTACCAAAAAGGACTGCAATTTTCCACAGATGATCCATTGCTTCTTTACAATCTAGGATTGGCATACATGCAGCAAGGCGATATGCCTGGCGCAGTAAACAGTTTTCATCTAGCAGCGCAAAAAGCACAGGTCGGCCAGGTAGCTATTCAGTCTTATACCAATCTTGCTTATATTTATGCCGCGCGTAAAGATTGGGAAAAAGCCATAGAATACCAGCAAAGCGCGGTCAAACAAGCTCCTAAAAATAGCAAATTGCTTTATGAATTGGGCAATATGTATTTACGCGCGGACAAAAAGAAAGAAGCATTGGCAAGTTATGAAAAGGCTTTGTTGATCGGAACCCCCAGTCGGGATTTGTATGAAAAATTGGGAGACACATACAATCAACTGCAATTGTATGGGGAAGGTATTCGCGCCTATAGCAAAGCCCTAAAACAGGGCGGCGGCAAAAAAATTCCCATTTTGGCAAAACTGGCGGAAATGTATTATAAACAGGGGGATTTGAAAAAGGCTCAGGAATTCAATAGACAGATCATCGCCTTAAATCCGGGTTCTAATGACGCGAGAATAGCTTATATGCAAATAGGAAATATTTTGAGTGATGTTGAGCAATATGATCAGGCAATTGATATGTTTCGCAAAGCTTCGGAGCTTGATCCCACGGATGATAAACCCTGGATAAATATGGGAAATAGTTTTCATGCCGCAAAAAAATACGGCAACGCTATTAGCTCCTACAAAAAAGCGATATTAATCAATCCTGACAATATTAAGCCGCGTATGGCTTTAGGGACTTTGTATTTGGATCAGGGGTTTTATGATGAAGCCCTGGTGGTATTTGTGCGGCTGCTCAATATGAAGCCGGAGTTTGCTCCTGCTCATTTTCAGGTAGCAAAATTGTATCACAAGCGCCGGCGTTATGATGAAGCCGTTTCAGGATATCAAAAAGTGATCAAGCTTCGTCCTGATGGCGACCAGGGCAAACAATTGGTTTATTTGTCTCACTTAAATATGGCGCAGTTGATGGCTCAAAAACCTAAACTCCAGGATCCTCTGGCTATGGAGCATATTTTTTCACAGGCCATTTCTCATGCTAAAACAGCGATTCAAATGCAAGCAAACAATGCAGAAGGATACTTTGTGCTGGGAGAAGTATATCTCGCCCGCAAAGAAACAGGAGATTTGCAGAACGCGGCGGAAAGATTTCGTCAAGTGATTGCTATGGGCAAAGTGCCGGACAAACTATTGTCCAGGACTCACAACAATCTGGGTAAAAGCTTTTTTTTAATGGGCAAATATGAACAAGCGATACGTCATTTTTCCCAGGCCCTGGAGTACTGGCCCGGCAATGAACAAGCAGCGTTGAACCGAAAAACAGCAGCTTTGCGTTATGAAAAATCTTTATCTCAATAAAATGAACAAATATGTCCCATCTGTCTCTGGTAAGATAACGCGGGTATTTGGGCAATGCGGGTCTAACACCCGCATTGCTCTAAGTCTATGATTCAGGTCTCAAAAAAGACCTTCTTTCCTGTTGTATTAATACCGATAATGATCTGGCTTAAATGGACCCTGTACAGGTACTCCGATATAATCAGCTTGCTCTTGCGTAAGCACAGTAAGCTTGACATCCAATCTGCTCAAATGCAAACGGGCTACTTCTTCATCCAGATGTTTCGGCAATCTGTACACAGCTTTGTCATATTTAGTGCGATTTTCCCACAAGTCTAGCTGGGCCAGAACTTGATTGGTAAAAGAATTGGACATAACAAAAGAAGGGTGTCCAGTGGCGCAGCCAAGGTTGACCAAACGTCCTTCTGCCAACAGAAAGATACTGTTTCCTGTATCAGCAAAAGTGTATTTGTCTACTTGCGGTTTAATATTGAGTCTGGATGCCTTGGAATATTGATTCAATTTTTCTACCTGAATCTCATTATCAAAATGTCCAATATTGGCCACAATGGCTTGATCTTTCATTTTTTCCATGTGTTCCAGAGTGATGATATCTTTGTTGCCGGTCGTTGTAACATAAATATCAGCTAAACCAAGTGTGTCTTCTATTGTCATCACCGGAAAACCTTCCATAGCTGCTTGCAGGGCGCATATTGGATCAATTTCCGTTACAATGACTTTGGCACCAAATGCAGCCAGAGACCGCGCAGAACCTTTACCCACATCGCCGTAGCCACAGACAACGGCTGTTTTGCCAGCTATCATAACATCTGTCGCTCTTTTGATACCATCAATCAATGATTCACGGCAACCATACAAATTGTCAAACTTGGATTTCGTAACCGAGTCATTGACATTAATGGCAGGCACTAAAAGTTCTTTTCTTTGCATCATCTGGTACAAACGGTGTACGCCAGTGGTGGTTTCTTCAGAAACTCCATGCCAATCCTGAACAATTGTTTGCCATTTTGTAGGATTTTCCTGGAAAATCGTTTGCAATCTTTTGTACAAAGCAATTTCGTCAGGGGTATCCACATTTTTTTGCAGTAATGAATTGTCTTTTTCTGCCTGGAAACCGAGGTGAATCATCAATGTCGCATCCCCGCCGTCATCCACAATTAAGTGAGGGCCCTTGTTGTTGTCAAATGTCAGAGCCTGTTCTGTAGCCCACCAATATTCATCCAATGTTTCACCTTTCCAGGCAAATACAGGTACTCCGGTATCAGCAATGGCTGCCGCAGCATGATCTTGCGTGGAAAAGATATTGCAGCTTGCCCAACGGACTTCAGCTCCTAAAGCGACCAGAGTTTCTATTAATACCGCAGTTTGAATGGTCATGTGCAAACTGCCGGAGATACGTACTCCGGCCAGGGGTTTATCTTTGCCGTATTTGTCACGTATAGCCATTAAACCAGGCATTTCTTTTTCAGCTATATCAATTTCTTTGCGGCCAAAATCTTTTAGGCCAATGTCTTTTACTTTGTAAGGCAATGATTGCGCCATATAATTCTCCTTAAATAAATGTATCAACATATCTTGAAAAGTTAATATAGCTTGTCAATCACAATAATTGCTCTAGCCTTTTTTGATCCAACAAAACATTGTTTTTGGATCATGGCATGATTCATTCATTCTATGTATAAATGCATTAAATATTTATTCAATAAAATTGCAATTGACAAGATGCCATAATTATTTAAAAGATTAAATGAAATCATAAAAGGAGTCCTATCATGCCGGACAATACAAAACCAAAACACTATGTATCTCAGCAGGATATGAAACAAATATTGGATTTGGCTTTGAAAAACCAATTGCAAGAGGAAAAAACCAGCAAAAATAAAATTGATCTAAAACATATTCAAGATGCGGCCGCAGAGATGGGGATTGCTCGGTCAGACATCACAGACGCCTGGCAAGTATACCAGGGGAAAAAAGCAAAAAAAGGAGCGGCAATCATTGTCAGCGGCGTTACTGTTGTGCTAATAATCGCAATTGCTGCAGTGGTTTGGTGGATAAATAAACCGAAAATTTTTCAGGGAAAGGTTGCGGCTGTATTTACCCACAAATTGACTGTGAACAATAAACCAATAAAAAAGGCCTCTCGATTTGGTCTCAATCAAAATATGATTTATTTGTATTTTACCTGGTCGGATATTGCTAAGGACGAGGAATATCAAGTCAATTATTATTGGAAAGGGCCAAAAGGAGAAATTATTTTTACTGAGAATTATTTGTTGAAAATGAAAAGTATTCCCTATTATTCATGGACAAACTATTCTCCCAAAGCATCTGATCCTATTGGTAAGTGGACTATAGAAGTAAAAATTAATGAAAAAAATATCGGCAGCTATAGTTTCCAAATGCAGGATAAATTGCCGGCTCATGTGCTTGATATGGAAATTTCAACACACTATAAAGGAGAATCCAATATTTTTTACAATACAAAAAAAGATAAAACTCCGCCAACAAAACCGGTCACTCAAATCAAAGCAGGCCAAAGAGTTTATTGCTTTGCAAAATGGTTCAATATTGGCGGCACTCATACGGTAAAATGGCGTTGGATCAACCAGGCACAGGAAACCGTTAGTCTGGAAACAATAGAATTTACTACCGGAACAAGCGGTTGGGGCGAAACCGGGCAGGGAAAAACCGCAACATACAATACCTGGGATCCGATCACATTGAGTCAGCCAGGAACTTACCAGACTTTTGTTTTTATCGATGATTATTTTGTAAAAAAATTGTCTATTGAGGTATTGCCTGCGTCTCCTTAAAAACAATAAAATACGGATTAATTCCTTGACGGGTTTTATTCAAAAATCATTTGCTTACGGACATACTATGGCAGAATTTTCCATCAAAATAAAATAGAGGAGACAATAATCCATGCAAGAATCATTCAAAAATTTACTTAAAAACTACAAAAAAAATAGTTTTAAGCTGTATCATGAAACAAAAGACGTTCGGGAAGAATTGCTGGAAGAAGCAAAACAATATACGGAACAATTGTTGAGTCAGAAGTTCCAGTATTCATTTCATAAAGAACCCACAAAAGAAAGAGCGGAAATTTTGAACATGATATACAATTTTACTACGGAAGCTTTGTTGCCTCCATTGCTCGAAAAAATCACAGAAAGGATTATTATTCTGGAAAAGCGGCATGAAATGCTTCTTGATATTGTGATTCAAGGTATGGAAGTATTGTCTGAAGATAAAAGAATCATCGAAGACAAATCAGAATAGTTTTTTTACCGATTTTTACGACATTATACGAAGAACGCTTTTTTAGTTTATGCCCGGCAGTGATGTTACTTTTAGTCTTTCATTTTTTTCTTTTTTTTTGGGGACATGCAAAAAATCATAACGGCTTGGGCATATACTTGCGCTCATTAGCTGTGTGTTTACATGTTATTTATTTACAAAGATGCGCGAGAGTTTGTATATCTGCCAGGTATTTTTGCGCTTCCCTATAACCCTGATTGTAATACCACATCACTGGTTTCATATTTGCTACCGAATAACGGTTTAAATCCGGCACAATGTAGACATCTTCCCATTCATAAAAAGGTCGATACGTGTGCCCTAGCATGATTTGTTTCAATTGATTTATCATATCGCGCAAATTTTTTACTTCCCGAAAATGTTTCAGGCCCCCGGCTATGACATTTACTGCGACAATGTAGTCTGCTCCCATAAGTTTACAATATTTGGAAGGTACATTTTCCGTCATTCCGCCGTCACCCAAAGCACTTTGATTGTAAAAAAAAGGCTGAAACACAATGGGCACAGACATGGATGCGTGTACAGCGTCAGCAGGTCGCAAATTTCGGGGGCAAACAGTTTTTCCACTGCTATAATCAAATGAGATGGGATAGAATGGGTATTTCAATTGCTCCCAATCTGGATCTCCGGACCATTTTGTTAATAATTTTGCGGTTTTTTGTGTATCAAATAAACCAAATCTATTGGGACGAAAGGACAATAAGTCTTTCCAGTGCAAATTTTTAGCAATTTCCAATATTTCTAATGGCGGTATGTGACTGGCATATAAAAAACCAACAATTGCTCCCGCACTGACACCGCAAATCATATCCGGTTCAAAACCTTCTTCATAAAATGCCTGGAGTACGCCAATATGCGCGATGCCATGCGCAGCACCGCCGGATAAGGCTAAGCCAATCTTTTTTTTTGGTACAAAGCTTCGCAATATTTTATGTCCCAAAGACATTTTTTTCTCCAGATGTTTTTATTAGTTTTAACATAGTTATTTAAAACTAAGTTGCATTGTTCCAGGTTTGTATATATTGATTGGTATCAAATTTTCGTGCTGCGCCATTGGAGTTCATATAGCGTATTTTGCCGTACACCGGTCTTTCTGGCCAGGCACGGTCATGCACGCCGCCCATGGACCAGGCAATCCCTGTATAACCGTTCGGATCCCTGCCGTCCAATGCGTATTTATCATTCAAATAAATGGCTATTTGCAAAGCCTTTTGTGGGTCTGCGGTCCATTCCAAAATTTTTTTGGCCCAGTACATTCGCATGTATCCATGGATTCGTCCTGTTTTGATCAATTGCTTTTGACTGGCATTCCATAATGGATCATGCGTTATGGCACTTTCCCACTGCTTTTTATTGTAATTGTATTCCCTGTTATCATGCCAATGTTCCAATAAAGTTTTTTTTGCCCAATCTGGAAATCCATTGATTTTGTCATACTCTGGATTGTAAAAGCAAAAATTGTCAGCCAATTCCTTGCGTACTATGAGTTCTTCCCAAAATGATTCATTTGTTACCTGTTCACCATAAAGACGGAGCAAATCAATGGCCACCCGTTGGCTAGAAATATGACCAAAATGCAAATAAGGAGATAACCCTGATAAAGCATCGCAATTGGGGTCATTTTTTTGTGATTCATATTGATTGTATTTTGTGCGCAAAAATTTTTCGCTCAAAGAAAGTGCATGATCCTGACCGCCCTTTATTTCGGCATCTGGCAACACTTCATTGGAAAAATGAATGGATTGGGCTATGTTTTGCCATATTTGTTTAGCAATATTTTTTTTATTATCAAGAAATATATAGCCGGATAATATTTTTTGGTTTTGCGCTGCATTCGGTAAAAAATGATCTAAAAATTTTTGTGTGTTTTTTTTTCTCTGCGCGTTTGGAGCCAACGCTGGAAATCCAGTCAGGTAAAACGGCAACAGCTTTTTGATTTTGGGACGTATTGTGTACGCTCCGTATTCTCGTTTGGGGG
>CAZCVM010000022.1:13951-15526 GCA_964501965.1 uncultured Leptospiraceae bacterium
GCACAATATTGTGTCCGTCGATTTCGTATATTGGGCAAGAGCATTTTGCGGCAATGCTATTTTTCCATGTTTTTACAATGCGCAGTGGGTTCATGTCCCAAACCAAATAGCTGGCTTGTGTCAAACGCAATAAACTGGAAATTTCCTGATCCGGTTTGCCGATTAAAACAATAAAAGGAATGTGCAATTCTTGTAAACGCTGTTGTGCTTGCGTCAATCCTTGGAGCATAAAATCATAATGCCGCTTTTGAGCCTTCAAGAAATTGTTTACCAGGCAAAAAACAACCAGCAGCGGCAGATTGTTTTTTGCTGCCAGGTTTTCTGCGAACAAAAGAGACCAATTGTCTTTGGTGCGTTGTTCTCTTTGCATCCAATAAATAACCGGACCATTTTTTTTGCTGTCAGATATTTCTGTACTTTTTTTGATTACTCCTTTGATTAAACGGCTGCGTGATTCTAATGTAGATTTTGATTCAGTCATTGGTTTTATGTATAACTCGTTTACTCGTTATCATCTATTTTGTCCTGGATCGAGTCAGGATCAACTTTGCCGTCTTTGATTATGGTTTCGCCATACAGTTTTTTGAAACCAATGGTCCATGTTTTTTTTTGTTCTTTGTCTTCGATATACAGGATAGTTTCCCTGCTAAAGCCGGTCGGCAAAAAAGGAATATCAACCAATCCATCCTCCTGCAATTGATCGCTGCCTTGAAAAGCTGTCAGCCGTATATGCTCTGGTATTTGCCGCTTATAGAGTATTTTATCCTGAATGGGCAGCAATTCTTCTTGAGGGTCCAAAGAAAAAAATGCCATTTCATTGGTGGTTAGGTTTAGCCGAATGACAACCGTTGTGCCGTTTTCCAAAGCCCATCCCTGGCTATGACGGGCAAATTCAGAAAAAAGCAACGCAATTCTTTTCCCCCCGGAAGGGGAAAAAGCGTTTTGGATCACAGGTATCCCGACTATAGTTGTGACAATTGCTATGACAAACAATACCAATAAAATTTCAACTAGGCTTAAAGCTCGTTTTGATCTTTTCTGTCTGGTGTTTTGGCCAATGTCGTTTCGCATTAAAGTGGATGGCATAAAATTTTGTTATTAATCTTTTAACATTTTTCTATCGATTATCTATCTATATATCTAACTATCAAGCAAGGCTCAATCAGCTATAATGTCTTTGGCATTGCCTTCGCCGCCTTCTTTGCCATCCGTGCCAAGGCTTTTCAATAGAAATCTGTCTGGACTATTGGGGTCTGGATATTCATAGACATAATCATTGCCCCATGGGTCTTTGGGTATTTTTTTGCCGTCCAAATATCCGCCACTTTGATAATTCTCTGGAATTGGATCTGTTACAGGTTTTTCTATTAAAGTTTGGAGTCCTTGTGGGGTAGTCGGATAAAAACCATTGTCAAGCTTGTATTTGTTGAGCATCATTTTGAAATTGCCCATTTGGGTTTTTGCTGCTTTGATTTTGGAGTCCTCTACTGTGGGCATAAAATTCATATACGCGAAAGAACTCACCAGACCAATAATCAGCAAAACCACCATTATTTCGATCAAGCTAATGGCACG
>CAZCVM010000023.1:0-15202 GCA_964501965.1 uncultured Leptospiraceae bacterium
AGATCAGGATTAGTCTGGTAGTTGGGTGGGGTCTGTCCCTTAGTTGTCTCTTAGTTTTCTCCAAGTCCTACAATTCTCTATATAAAAAAAAGGGTCTGTCCCTAGACCCTAAACCTGCTTGCAATTTTGCGCAGACTTTTGTTCTTGTTATGATTGCAAGGGTGGTCAGGGTCTGTCCCTGCCGGACTACTGCCGACCTACTGACTCTAATTTTTCAGGGACAGACCCTTCTATTTTATTTCTATTTTATTATTAGGGACAGACCCTAAATAGGACCCTAAATATGCCCTAAATATCTAAAGCCACTAATGAAGCCCCGTCAATTTCTTTCATACTCTAAAATCTTTTTCTTATTCTCAATCCCTGAACTAAAACCTCCCAAAGAACCATCTTTACGCAAAACGCGATGACATGGAATAATAATAGGAAATGGATTTATGCGCATGGCAGTGCCTATGGCTCGTGGATGGGTATCGCATTGCTGTGCCAATTGTTCGTAACTTATCTTCTGGCCCCAGGGAACACGAACCAAATATTGATATACCTTTATTTGAAAAGGTGAAAAAACAGATCGGTCCAACAAATAGGCGTTACAAAAATCATCCCAATTTGTCTGTATTTTTTGTAACAGAGCCAAATTTTTTTCCCATTGTTGAATGGAATTTTTTAATTTTGTGTTATCGACTATCTGATACATCGATTTTAGATTTTTTAATGGGATCAGAGATATTTTTTGAACCTGCCAATTAGACTTTATTTGAGTCCAGGTAAGCCACAGTGGAATAAAATAGGCAGAGGACCTATAAACAATTATCTCTGTCTCATATTGCTCAAGCACCCGGCTCTTCCGGTGCAGGTGGGTTAATTTGTTCTTCCCATTTTTTGAGCATATCACCCATTTTTTCGTGTATATCCCTGGTTTTGTCAATAAGGTCAGCTGGCAAATTTTTACTTGCTTTTCCGGAGCCAAACATTTTTGCCACAATGCGCCTAGTACGATCAAAAAGATCTATTCTTTTTTGGACATCCTTTTCAATTTCCTCGCCAAAACGGGAAACCAATACTCCAACCATATATTGCAAACCTTCATAACCCCAATCCTTATCCGTATCCGGTCCTAACCGGCCAGCGTGTTCGAGCATTTCTTGCCCACTTTGAAACAAATCCAATACCACACTATAGCTCATATAAGCTTTTTTGTAAAAAAATACTACCACATTTTTGTAAGGCAAATTGGGGTATTTTTCTGACATATCAGAAAACAACCATGCGGCACGCAAAGAAAAAAGTCCTTTTTTGAATACCGGCGCAACTTCTTCCGTGCGAAAATTGTAACAATCCACGGCCAGCATACAGCTTCCAGCACCCAATTCCAAATTGCGGTCCTGCGTAAAATCCGTTTGTTGGATAGGACCCAAAATTTTTACAATGGACTGCTGCCGTGCTTGTGTCGTGGCTTTCAACTTAGTGATATCCTCTTTGTTGAGTTTGCTCCAATCCGCAAATGTGGCAGCATAAAGACAATGGGGACAGACCCTCACTGAATATGCCAGAGGATACACAACTCCGTATTTGGGACTGGGTTTGTACAAACGCCGCAACTCCTCCGTTAGCCGGTCAGCGATCAGTCTTCCTCCACCGGACCGCAATACTTCGTCAAAAATATCTCCGCCGCAAATCGGACATTCTATGGGGTCTTTTTTTCTAAATGATAATTTGCTGCCACTATCTGCCATAATTTTTCCCTTTGACTATTTCATGTTGTAAATGAGACAATATTAATTCAAAACGATTTGTCAAGAATCTTTTGCCGTGCTATTTTGAACTAAAAAATTCACAAAATTGGGATCCTTTTTTATAGTTTGACCATAATCAGAACCCAAATCCCGACATTGATCCAGATGATTTGCTGTTTTTTCCCATTTGCCGGCCCGCGCGAATAAACTGGCAATATGATAATGTGCTGGAGCATTTTCTTTTATTTGATTTGATTTTTGCAAAAAATGCAATGACTTTTGATACATTTTTTTGCGCATATAAATCAAAGCCAAATTGTAAAATACCAAAGCACTTTCCTGATTTTCCATAGAAATTTTTTCTATTTCTAACAATGCTTCTTCATACTTTTGATTCATATAATACAATACAGCCAAATCATTTTGCAAAATTTTTTTTCCAGCATAACGCATAATCCCTTTTCTTAACCAATGAAGTGCCTGGGAGTAGTCCTTTTTCTTTATTGCTTCATACGCCGCCGCGACATCACCTGCGTGTTTTTGACCAAAGCCTGCGAATATCGGTCCTGGCACAGGCAATACAATTTGACTATCCACAGACTTAGCCTTTTTTTTGCCAGCAAACAAAGAAGGAAACGAAATTTTTTGCCAAAATCTTTGCCCAAAACTCGTTTTTTTAGAATTTGTTTGCGCATCGGAAATCTCATTATTTTTGTCCAAACTGGAATTGGTTAATGAACTGGTTAATGGGCCCGGCAAATCATTCTTACTCGTTTGGGTGGTGCTCAGTTTTCCTTCAGCGTATTGTTCCAGAAAAGTCAGTATGTCAAGACTCGGCGCAAATCTCTGGCGGAAATAAAAAAGCAGACTGAACAAAAAAAGCAATAGCAATATACCGAAACTCATTGTTCCGCTGAGCCAAACCGAAAGATAATAATAGGTGATAAAAAAAACAACACCTATCACAAAAAAAAGAAAAGCCCGTAAGAATAAATTCATGCTGGTCTTGACACTCCTGTATTTTCGCAATCAATGCAATATCAAAGATATATACTCAAGCCAATGTAGTTCAAGCATAGTGGCCATTTTTTTCAAATGATCTGGTTTGCCAATTGTTTTTCATTTACCTAAAGTCATTTGCCCAAAAACATTTGATAGAAAAACATAAAACAAAAAAGACCGGAAACTCCCCAAAAAATCATTGCCAACCCGAAATTGCCAGCAAAAAATACTCCGGCTCCAATGGCAGCAAAAGTAAAAATCACAAAAAACACAAAACCGGCAAAAGTCTGGAACTGAACCATAGTTTTGGGATTTCTTTCCTTAAGCCCCTGGCGCATCTCTTCATAACTCAATGAAAAACCAGTACTCACTTCTTTTCCTGTTGTGGCATAAGAGGACTTTTCCCACAATGTTCTTTTCCCGTCCATTTGGTCATCCATTCGATCTGAAAAAGAGCCTATCCCCGTGGGCAATGCTTTGCCTCGGGTCTCGGTTACCTTAGCACCAGTCATTTTGCCATAACGCACAATGCCGATGATACCATTTGCGAGAGCAATTGCAGCCATCACAATAAAAAAAATTAACAAAATCCAATAAACCATCATTCCTCCTTTAATATGTTTAAATACAAAACGTTTGAATATCATTTGAATAATCATTTCATTATTTTATTGGCCATAGATTTGCGCTTGACACGCAATCGCAATAAAATAATTTGCCTAAATGTATATAATTGCATACAATAAATGAAATGCAAAATTGCAAGGCAAAATGTTCTTAGCACATAAACGCGCCCATAGCTCAGTTGGATAGAGCGTTGGCCTCCGGAGCCAAAGGTCTCAGGTTCGAATCCTGTTGGGCGCAAAAAATTTTCGATACCATTTCAATTAATTTAGACAGCCCACTTGCATCTAACCTCTACCTGACTTCTTTTGCTTCCTAAAAATAGCCCCTAAAAACATTTTCATCCAAAATTGACGTAATCAAAAAATCCAGACTACATGCCAGCATTGGCCAAAAGCAATTGCTCTATTTCCTGGTTGGAACGATTCTCACCAAAAATAGATAGTGTTTTTTGACGCGATTTTTCGCCCCGAGCAATCAAAATACTTGATTTTGGACATCCCAAGGCTTTGGCCAAAATCCGCACCAATTCTTTATTGGCGCGGTTGTCTTTAGCTATAGACCGCAAATAAATTTTAAGTTTGCCTTGATCCTGTTTTATACCTGCTTTTTTAGCATTGGGCACTACATAAATAGTCAATTCCATACACTAACCTTTTTGCCTTCACAGAATAGAAATATTGCTTTTTCGATACTCCTTGATCTAAAACACAAGTATCATGCAGCGAAATTAATAATTGATCTCCCTTTTTATTAATCTTAAAATGGGACATTATTCTATTTCTGTATACGGAAATCATTTTCAGAATCAGCCCATTTTTTCACGGAAACTTTGTGCTTAATATTATCTATACTGCTTATCAAAATATCCTGAACCAAAATATCCATGGATTTACTGCCCATTTCATGGATAGTTATGTCAATGGCTTCATTAATGACCTCGCCAATGGCCTTTTTGCCATCTTCGCTTTCCACAGTAGCTTCAATGGTAGAAAAAAGTATTTCCACTATTTGCTCACCAATAGCCATAGAAATTGGCCGCATCACTGATTCAGGCAAAGGAACATTGTACAATGGGGAATTCCGGTTGGTAACGCTTTTTTCCAAACTGATACGGGTCAATTCTTTAATACTGGGCTTGAGAGGCATCAATCGAGTTTTTGTCACTATTTCAACTTTATCCAAAAGCATTTCTTTGATCTCTTCTTTTTTCGGTCCTATTGCCTGGGACACAACACCCATGGAAGAACCATGTCTTACCTCATCTTGTACTTCGGATAAAATGCGCAATGCGACAAGATCAGATATTTCTTCGGTAAGTATATTGGAATATTTTTTTACTGTCCGAGTGACAATGTCATTGCCAATATTGGTCACATTGCTGCGCCGGAGCCGGACATAAATTGATACCAAACGAAATAAACGGAAAATTCGAAATTCTTTGGCCGGAATCAAACCAAGTACATCATACCAATTGTACAAAGGAAACACAAACCAGCGCAAATAAGTTTTTCGTTTGATAGCCAAAATCCAGCGCACTAAGAACTCTATAGCAAACAAAATTAAAAACGGCAAATCAAAACGCCAAAAATTGTCCACAAAAGCACCGGTCACGCTCCTATGCCGATAAAAATTTACTTCCAAACGCGGCTTGATCTCTTTGTGAAAAAAATCCAACCTTTGAACTATTTTTTTATCATTCAAAGACCAAAAACTATTGAAAGCATTCTTAAACGAATCAAAATGATAACCTTCCTGCTTGTGCATATAATCACGCATCCTGTGTTTGATCTCATGCAAATACGCACTTTGACCGGATAATTTGAATGGATCTGTATCAATCATCAATACAGACAATTGTTTGAGCTCATTGGCCAACTGAATCATCTCCACATTGACTTTGCCCTCCTTTTGGTAAATCCTTTCAATTTGTTGGACTTTTTCCAAATATTTATTTGTCTCCCTATGCTTTTCAATACCTTTTACAGGGTCATAAATGGCAACAGCATTGGGTAGCAAATGATAATAGTAAGGCCGCAGCCACAAATAGGTCAAATCAAACAAAATAAATGATAGATTGATAGCAGCCATCAAGGTCATAAAAATGTCCCATAAAACCGATAAATGCAAGCCTCTGTCCCTGATGGATGAAATGTTTAACATGGCAAATCCCCTATTTTATTCTGGTATTTTTTCATTCAAATGAAATTCATATACACTATAAAAAACTTTATAAAATTCCGTAAAAATCTATTAGATTCAAGCATACAAATAATCCGATATATGACAAGTGTTTTTCTTGATTTTTTAAATAACTATATACAAAATTATTCTTTTTTGCTTTGACGTTTTCAAGACCAAATTTTTTCTTTCCATTATTATACTTAATTTCTTATGGCGGCAGGATAAAAAAATGCTAAATAGAATCAATTTTGGAATCAAAATAGTCATTGTAGTGGCCATCAGCTTTATCATTTCTTTCATTATAAACTTTCTTTTTGTCAAAGACCAAATAGAAGAAGATTATCTTCAGGCTTTATTCATGGAAGCCAAATCTGTTGCATTGTTATCCGGTGACATCCGCACTAGTATCGGTGAAATGTGGCAATTGAATGTACTCCAAAAGGATCGCTTGTTTGCGGAAACAAAAGAAAAAATGGCTGGTATCCAGTCCAATGAAGAGCGTTTGCGTGCAGCCCAAAAATTACCAATATATCAAATCATTCCCATTGTCCGCAGTTGGCAAGCCATTGAAAACAATGCCCAGGAATTGGGCTTCAAATTCAAAGTCATCAGCGAAAGCGCACGCAATCCGCGCAATTTGGCTCAAGGCCAGGAAATAGCAATCCTTAGAACCATGACAGAACAAAACAAACAAAACCATTATCAGGTTGATACCCGGGAGAATGTTTTGCGTTATGTACAGCGAATCAACATAGAATCCTCTTGCCTGGTTTGCCATGGCAATACAACCCATTATTCAGGGAACAATGGCAAAGATGTTTTGGGATTTCAAATGGAAGATTTCAAAGTTGGAGACACTAGAGGCGGATTCCAGTTCACTTTTTCATTGCTCCCCATGCAAAAAAAAATTCGGACCTTTATCATTCAATCCACCGCAATCGGCATGATCATTATTCTATTTATCATCTTTTTTATTTTATGGAGTGTCAAAAAACTTGCCATCAATCCAGTGCGCCATTTGCGAACTCTTATGGACCGTATCGCGCAAGGAGATTTGAATGTTCACGCCCAAACCAAATCCCAGGACGATATTGGACTGGCATTGAATGCTCTAAATCTCATGGCAAAAAATCTGCATGAAATCATAAGCAATGTCATACAAGCGGCGCAACATGTTTATGCTGGAAGCGATCAGCTTAGCTCCAGCTCACAAATGATTTCCCAGGGAGCTACGGAACAAGCAGCATCAGCAGAAGAAGCTGCCGCTTCAATAGAAGAAATGACCCAAAATATCGCAGAAAATACGGATAATGCGATACAAACGGAAAAAATTGCTTCCGAAGCAGCCCAGGAAGCGCAAATGGGCGGCAATGCAGTAGACGAAGCAGTTGCAGCCATGAAAAAAATCGCAGAAAAAATCCAAATCATTGATGAAATATCCACTCGTACCAATTTGCTGGCTCTAAATGCTTCCATTGAAGCTGCCAGAGCTGGTGCACAAGGCCGGGGTTTTGCTGTTGTAGCCAGTGAAGTGCGTGACCTGGCTGAAAAAAGCCAAATCGCTGCCGGTGAAATCATCGAGTTGGCGCAGTCCAGTGTTCAGGTTGCAGACCGGGCCGGAAAAATACTACTAAAGTTGGTGCCCAATATCCAAAGTACATCTGATCTGGTAAAAAAAATCGCTCATTCCAGTCAGGAGCAAAGCACAGGTGCCAATCAAATCAATACAGCTATGCGCCAATTGGATGATGTTGTCCAGCAAAACGCGTCCGCCGCAGAAGAACTGGCTTCCACAGCGGAAGAACTTTCCGGCCAATCTAAAATGCTGTTGGACTCCACAACTTTTTTCAAAATAGAATCGCAAACTTAACAATCAACTAGCATCATTCAGATTCTTAAGATTATTTTTAAATAGTTATTTAAATCATTTTTAAATAACTATTTAAATAACTATTTAAATAACTATTTAAATAACTATTGGAATAACCATTGGCATCAACATATACTCCCCAAAAAATTATTCTTGGTATCCTGTACCTGATACTTGCTTCCCTATTCAGTATATGCGTTCGTTTTGCATTTATTCCCAATCTATCTGCTTTATGGGGTATCGCAGCAGTCGTCTGCTTTGTGCAGCTAATCTATTTGCTGGAATACTTTACCCGGCTGCAACGCTGGTTGTTTGCCATTGCCACTGCCCAGTTGTTCCAATGGATTGTGTTTCCATGGATATACAACACACTGATAAACATTGGTCATTTTCATTGGGCTTGGGCTCTGGTTTTGAGTGCGGCCTATGGCCTGGTTTTTCAAGCAAAAATTGTCTTTGCCCTTTTATTGCCATTTTACCTTATGCGCAGATTTCAAATGTCTTTGCTGTTTTTTTTACCGCCAGCGGCCGTGCTCTCGGATATGCTGCCAATACAAATCATGCCCTGGTTTTGGGGCAATCTTGCGGGCAATGATTATTTGGTCAAACAATTTGCATCATTTGGAGGAGTGATTAGCATTGGCTGGATTTATCTGATCATGGGTATTGTGTTGCATACCTGGTTTCGCGCGGTACTGATTTTTTTGAACCGGAAAATATCCATTATAAGACACCTAAAGCTTTTGGGTGACAAAACAAATCCTAGCCCCAACCCCACCGGCAACACTCAATCTCCCATTGTTTTTGGGAAACGAAACCTGCTTCTAGTTGGATTTCTAATGATAATCTATATTTATGGCATTGCTCAAATATCATACTGGCAAAATATCACAAACAATAAAAATATTTCATACATAAACATCGGTGTCCTGCAAACCAATACTGGTCCGAATTTTCAAAATCCACAGCCTCCAACAAAATATGCCCAAAATGCTTTGTCCCAGTTGTTTTCTTTGGGATACAAATCTTTGCAAGAAAACACCCATACTCTGGACGCATTATTCATCCCAGAAAGTGCTGTGCCTTATCACGGCATCAAAAACACAAAAGAAAACCAAAACAAAGGCACCTACTCAAAAACCATGCACAGTATCCTCGCCTTTTTAGCGCACTATGGTACATTTGATACAATCTTCAACCAAATGAACTACGCAAACGGCAAATTGTTCAATGAGATACGCGTCCTCGGTCCATCCGGAGAATTGTCAAAGCCGTACCGAAAAAATATCCTCTTTCCTTTTGGCGAATATATTCCTCTGGAAAATATTTTTCCATGGCTTAGGAAAATATTTTCCAGAGCAAGCCGATACCACCCGGGTGACAAAAAAAATATACTTTCTATGCGCATCTACTCCCGCGAAAAAAATAAATCATTGCCCGTGCCAACCAGACAATGGCTAGCAAAGCTTTATTCTTTGGGAGCGGATTTTGTTTATCAAGACACACCAATAAAACCGCTTGTCCGGCAAAAAATAAACTTTGTGCCGTTTCTATGCTATGAAGGAATATGGCCAGATTTCGCTCGTCATTTTTTTACCAATTCCAACGCGCAAATATTGGTCAATTTAGCTAATGATACGTGGTTTGGTAAAGGATGGCAACCAATGCAGCATTTAATGGCAACCCATTTCCGGTCCATAGAATTGGGGCGTTATATGATCCGCGTTGGGCTGGCTGGACCTTCCGCTGTTATTGATCCTACCGGCCATATCCATTTTTTGGCACCATTATTCCAACCAGCGATTGGCACTGCTAGGGTTGCGATCATTTCTACAACAGCAAAAACCATTTACTCGCGCGGCGGCCATTGGCTCAATCACATTGCGCTGATCATATTCGCGCTCTTTATACTAAAAACATTAAAGCATAGAAAAAAACTGAAATAGTACCTAAAAAATCATCTATCAAACAGGCAATGCTTCCAGAATTTTTTTCGCGTTTTTATTGTCCGGCGACAAATCCATTATATTTTCCGCCATTTTGCGGGCCCGCTGATGATTTCCCGCCAGCCGATAAATATCTGACAGATTGGTCAGATTGCGAATGTTGTTTGGATCACGCAAGCGGAAGCGCTCTCCCAGATCAGCGGCAAGACCAAAATCTTTGACCTTCTTAGCAGCAAGAGACGCCAGATAAATATATTGCGAATTTTCCGGTTCAATCCGGTAGTATTTTTCTGAATAATGCAATACTTTGTCATATTTTTTTTCACTTAAACAGCTTTTGATCAGCATAGCCAATATAGCCAGATTTTGCGGGTGTTTTATATGGACTTCTTCCAATAACTGAATCACTTCTTTAAATTGATTGTCCAGCATTTTTTGCTTGGCCAGGGCCACGCTTTGCTCTTCTTGCGGGTCCAAAGATTGGGATTCATCATTTTGCGACGCATTGTACCGGATACGCAGCAAAGATAAATCATCCGTAAGCTCTCCGATTGTAAGTATTTTTTTTGCAATCGCTTTGATGTCACCATCCGTTTCACTGACAATGCTCAATATCAAATTTTCATCTTCATTGATAATCCGTTCACCAGTTTTGGGATCCATTCCCAATAAAATATCATCCCTGCCGTCAGAACCCATCAAAATGACATCCCCATGCTCCATTTGAAAAGTCTGCACCCACAATTGACTATCCACTCCCTGGGTGCCGAGTTTATGAAATGTCAGCTCATCTTCAATAAATCGCGACTTTTTCTCGCGGTACAAGATAGTCCAGGGATGCTCAGCATTGATAAAATACATCAGTCCTGATTGTTCATCAACAAGACCCAGCACTGCCGAGATGAGCATTGAGCCATTAAAACCTTCAAATATTTTTTGCAGCTCAACAAATGCGTTTCTTATCCATCGTTCTGGAAATAAATTGTTGTCCACCGGTGATACCAGAGTACGCTCTATCAAACTATTCAACACAGACCCCAAAACCAAAATACCGCCCGCGCCCTGAATGGACTTTCCCATAGCGTCCGCGTTGATAAACATTGTATAGTTTTTTCCGCGCAAGTTCAAGGAATGAGCCATACACATATCTCCGCCGATTTCCCTCTTCCATTTGCGAAATTGAAACTCTTTTTTTTCTTTTACATAAAAATCAACCAATATCTGCTGATTGGCCGCGTTGTTGGCATTCAAAGGCTCCGTCAACAAACTTGTCAAAAAATAATCTCCATCCTGCTGTTCTTTCAACTGCTGAACACGGAATAAACTATCTTTCAGCCGCTTGGTACGGTCTTCGACTTTTTTTTCCAGAGTACTGTTGAGTTCCTCGACTTGTTGATGCACAGACAAGAACCGGTTGGCCAATGAAACAGCAATTCCCATGACAAAAAGAAAAAAACCATACTTGGTCAAAGCAATACCAGTATGCCAAAATATAGAATCTAAAACATCGTACACGGATGTAAAGGCCAACACAACATATCCCATTAGAATATTGCCGGATACATGATTGAACAAATTTTGTCCCATTGCCCTGGCAAACTTTTTGGGGCCTTTATTGTCCACGCCTGCCTGATACAATTTGCGGATATTGCGGATATTCGCACGCAAAACCCGATACAATAGATAAGCCAAAACGAAAGGCATGATCATCTGCCAGGTAATAAGTATGTATTGCCCAGAAACATGGATAGGTAAAACTGCCGCCAATAAAGAAAAAACGCCAGCCATTGCTAAATATATTTTGCCGATGATCTTGCCGGAGCCCAAAAGTATGGTATCTGTAAACTGAATCAACGCGTAAGGGAATATGAAAAGTATTGCCAGCTCCAGTTTGATGATTGTCCGGCTATCAGCAATCACATCATACACCGCGTTGGAACGGGTAAAAAGATACAAAAAAAGGCCGATAGAAAACAAGCCAAAATACAAATTGTAACCGTCTTTAGGCCGGCGCACAAAAAGCAAAATATGATACAAGCCCACAAAAAGATACAATGTAATCAGTATCAGCGGCAACTGTTCAGAAACTGTTTTTTTTATATTGGATAGATGATCAATTTTGTACGGATAGTTGAAAAACAATCCTACATTGCCGTCATGAGGATTGCCCAGAATTTTGAATGATAAAATATTGTCACCTTGCTGCAATACTTTGGCATTGATCGGTACAACTAAATTGCGCCGGATCTTGGACAAAGCAATTTTGCCTTCATCGTCCAAATGAATTTCCTTGTATATGCTTTTACCATTGATAAAAATTTCATAGTTTTCACCAATGCCCGCCAAATGCAATCCCAAATTGTGATGGGATTGATACAAAGATTTTGACACAAAAAATTTAGTGACCAGGGTAAACGTTTCATGGTAGTTTTCAAAAAACTTGAACTCTTTATTGGCACCCATAACCGCAACATCCTGCAACCGAATACTGCGGCCTCCGGAACTCTTTCCGGCAACCATTGTCCATGCCTTCCGTTCCTCAGCCGGAAACTCGCCCGGCCATTGCAAAATCCAGCTATGCGAAAACCCCTGTCTGACATAAAAAGAATGCTTTACTAAATCAATAGGTAAATTGCCGGTCAGTTCATCCAAAGGTTTGGGCTGGACAATATTTTTGAGCTTTGATGAAGCATCTGTATCGATATCTGCGTAAACCAAAGAAGAACTGGAAACAATCATCAAAAACAAAACAGACAATAAAACATATTGGCATAGATTTAGTTTTGCGACGACAAAAATTTGTATTTGTTTCATAAGTAGACCCTTTTACCAATTTTCCAAAATATTGTAACGATATGCTAAATGAATCAAGTCAGCGGTAGATTCCGCGTCTAGTTTTTCTTTGATGTTTTTTTTGTGGTATTCTACGGTAGTCACTTTTATATCCAATGTTTCCGCTATTTCCACATTGGAATAACCGCCAATCAAAAAATACAACAATTCCAATTCTCGTTTTGTCAAAGTGCCAAAAGGAGTTTCCGACAAATCATCCGCGTCAAATACCAAAGATTCATATTTTGCGGAACAAGCCATATTGCCGGCAATGACCTGATCCAGGATTTGCATTAGGTTATCGGGAGATTCATTTTTATTTATAAATCCATTGGCACCCAATATCATGCATTGTTTGAACATAAATTTTTCATGGTGCATTGTTATGATAACAACTTTGACGGATGGGAATATTTTTTTTATTTCCTGTAAACTTTGGATGCCATTTTTATTGGGCATATCAATATCGAGCAAAATTAAATCTATGTTCTTTTTTTGATGTTGAAAATCTTGCAATATCTCAATCAGCTCATTGCCGTCTTGAGCTTCCGCCAAGACTTTGTATCGGCCAGACTTGTGCAAAGAAACTTTCAAGCCAATACGCGTTAATTCATGGTCATCCGCGATAATGGTTTGCACAATTTGTTTATCATCTGTTTTTTCCATATACAACACATTCTTTATAAAAACTAATTGATCAGCTAAAAATATATCGAGTCAAAATATATTCAGGTATCATTTACAATGCTACCTGGGAATGGCAAAGTTTTCTACTATTTTTAGAAAAGCATCCTTTTGATCCTGAAGCATTTTTTCTTTTATGACAACCATCGCGGAATAAGCCATGTTGCCCTTTTTGATTATCGATGTTGTTATTTTCACCGGTATCCCCTGAATATATGCCTGGTAGGCTATGATCAAAGACAAGTTTTTGTATTTGTCGGTTTTTTTGCTTTCAATCAAAAGCTTGTAATCCAAACCGGAATTGCGCAATTCCCGATATTCGAATATTTGCTTTATTTTTTCTAAAGTATAAGTAGAGCGAATCGGATACGTGCGAACCCTGACATAAAAATCATGGGATGGATGCACATACAAGTGTATCGTATCCGATCCTGCCGTCACTTTCTGTTTCGTCCAGGCAGTGGGAACTTTTATCTCAAAAACCGGAGTAGCCCAAACAAACAATCCTGCCATGCTAAACAACAATAAAGCTGTACTCAGCCACAATGTTTTAACAGAAAAAATTCTTTTCATCTTTGCTGGTTGAGATGCTCTTTTGTTATTGGTCTGCATTTTTTTTTCGCGCATTCTTTTTACCTTTTTTTGCATTATCCATTTACATACACCTACAATCAATTTCTAACAATCAAGACACTTTCTGCATCACTTATGATTTTTGGAAAAGCTCTACCCGGTTGCGGCCGTTATCTTTGGCCAGATACAAAGCTTTGTCAGCTTTTTCAATGAGGTCTTTATTGCTCAAATCAATGTCTGGCTCAAAAACACTCACTCCAATTGAAATGGTTACTTTCAGAACCTGACCTTCTGTTACCGCTTCATTTTTTTCTACTTCCGCGCGGATTCGTTCTGCGATGCGCATAGCCTCGTCTTTTTCTGTATTGGGCAAAATCGCCGCAAATTCCTCACCGCCGTACCGGGCAGGCACATCCGTATTGCGCACAGTCTCGCTCAAAACATTCGCGACTTCTTTGAGCACAAAATCTCCTATTTGGTGGCCATAAGTATCATTAAATGGCTTGAAATTATCAATATCCGTCAACAACAAGCAAAGCGGAGTCGAAGTGCGTGTAGCCCGTT
The DNA here is from genome assembly GCA_964501965.1 of uncultured Leptospiraceae bacterium. Classification (GTDB taxonomy): domain Bacteria; phylum Spirochaetota; class DYNZ01; order DYNZ01; family DYNZ01; genus CAZCVM01. Next base: position 14,016 of record CAZCVM010000023.1, read on the forward strand.
CTCTTTCTTCTTTGAGTCTTGTCTGGAAATAATGGTGGATCCGCAGCCTGGTCATCATATCCACTGTTGCCAATTCATACAAACGGGAATTTTCCACCGCGATTCCGGCGATGGATGCCAAAGTCAACAAAAAGTCTTGTTCTTCCAAACTATAGTTTTCACCGTTAAGCTTTTCCCCCAAAACAATCACTCCGGCCACCCTGCCTTTAGCACGCAGCGGTATAATAAGCTCAGGGCCGATTTTTTGGAATGTATCCCTTTCTTTATGAAATTGATCGCTTTTGGCAATATCGCGCATGGTAAAACATTGGTTCTTTTCAAAAAACATCTGGATTAGTTCAGAATCCTCGTCCAATTTCAAAGAATCGCCATTACGCACATCAAAACCTTTATGATTGGCATTTAGATAATAATCAGGGTCTTCAATATCATTATTCAAGAAAATACCGGCTTTGTATATGTGCATTTGACCCATCATGGTCAGCAAAACAGATTCGATCAACAAACCAAAATCCAAAGTACTATTGAGTCCTTTGCTGATTTCAATTAATTGCTTTAGATCATAGATTTTCTTTTCATAGTGTTCTATTTCCAATGGGATTGTAAACTTTTCCATCTCTTTTCCAATCATCTATCTTAATATTTATCATCATTTTATCAAAAATTTTATCTAATCAAGGGTCATTCAGCAAAAGATAAAAATACATGAAAAAACATTTTATTTAGATTCATTTTTGTAAACAAAAATTTATTTTTCTATACCTTTTTCAAGGACAATTTCTTCCCTTAAACATGTTTTATGAATGTATCAATCTTGTTTATTGACAATGGATCCATCATTGCCATTGACTTGAGCTACAATCCCGCTTTTCAGTATTTCTACCGCATTCATGACTTCCGCAATAACCGGTATTTCCAGGGCTTTTCCCACCACAATAGCATCAGAACTGCCTTCCTGTTCTTCAGTGATCAAAGCGGCAGCATATTTGATTAATGGCAATATTTTTGAATCAGAGCGTTTGATAACAAGTATATCTCCGGCATTAAAACTGTCCAATTCTTTTAAGGTTTCATCAATTACGCAAAGATTGCCGGAACAAATATTCTTTGTCAATCCTTTGCCTCGAGCAATGACATTGCCTGCCATGCGAACTTTAATGGTATTGGTAGTCCCGCTGACACTGACA
>CAZCVM010000024.1:0-4400 GCA_964501965.1 uncultured Leptospiraceae bacterium
TTGGGCAAGTTGCTCACTATTGAACAAAACCAATGACGCCAAAGCAGCTAGTATCCAGGGCCAAGGCCGCACCGCATAGTGCAAAAAGTTGAACATTAATGCTGAACGCTGAGCGTCCAAAGCAGTTCTTGCGGCAAACATACGCTGGGCAAAATAGCCAGGCATACTGGATTCACGCTGGGCCCACCATTGCACGCCGACAAAGGCTAAAAAAGTCAATGTTATTCCCTTTTTATCAAAATCTGGAAAAAAATCCAATGCTTTCAATGTGACCGCCCGTTCGCTGATAACATCCAGGCCACCTGCTGACTGGACCGCAAAATAAGCCAGCAAAACCGAACCGGATATGGCAAAAACAAACTGAAACAAATCTGTATAAATCACACCCCAAAAACCGCTCAATACAGCATAAACGGCAGCCACAAAAACCAGCAAAAGAACGATATGCCAGGTTTGCTGCCAGCCAAATAAAACTGTCAAAATATTGGCCATGGCACTGATCACCCAACTGGAAATGATGACATTAATAATGAGACCATTGTACACAGCATAAAACCGGCGCAATAAAACCGCACTTGGTCCACTATAACGAATAGCAATAAACTCCGCGTCTGTGACAATGCCGGCCTTGCGCCACAATTTTGCATAAAAATACACAGAAATGACCCAACCAATCGCCATATTCCACCAGATCCAATTTCCGGCCAATCCCTGTTCCCGTACCAATCCAGTGACCGCCAACGGCGTATCTGCCGCAAAAGTAGTGGCTACCATGGAAATACCTAAAATATACCAGGGCATTTTGCGATTGGATAAGAAAAAATTTTCTACATCACCTGTGGCGCGGCGACGAAAATACAAGCCAATACCAAGAGCAAACACAATATATGCGAACACAATACTCCAATCAATCGCTGCCATAATCACCTCATTTCACATTTCTTCTATAATATTTCTTCTATTTTTTATGTAATTTAATCTGATATTTATTCTAAATCTTTATTCTTGACAAAGTCTAATATAATATTTTTTTATTTTATTGATTTGACTTTGTGCGGCGAACAAAATACATATCCTAAAATCCTTTGCTAAGAATAAAATTTTTCCTATCTTTGATTTTGCAAGTCTAAAAAATTGTAGTCAAATATACCAAATATTAAAAGTATTTTGTCTTTTGGAGTAAGAATCATCATGGCCAATATTCTCATCTTAGATGACGATCGGGGTACTATAGAACAATTGGTGACATTGGTCGAAACCTTGGGCCACAATCCCATTGCTTCGCTGTACCCGAATAACATCACAGATATACTACAAAATGAATCCATTCACCTTCTTCTTTTGGACATTTATATGCCGGAAAAAGACGGCCTGTCTGTGCTCAAAGAAATAAAGCAGCACAAAGAATTTCAAAATTTGCCGGTGATCATTTTGACCGGAGACAACAATGAAAAGTTGATCCGGGATTGTTTTGATGCAGGAGCAGCCGACTTTATCAGCAAACCGGCCAGAAAATTTGAACTGCAAGCACGGATTCGATCCACTCTACGGCTGCAAGAAGAAATCTATACCCGCAAAAACAAAGAACAAGAACTAATAAAACTGACCCAGCAATTGCAAATTGCCAATGAGGTTCTGCGGGACATAGCAACAACTGATCCTTTGACCAATATCTACAATAGATCCTATTTTGATAAAAGTATGCTATTGGAATGGAAACGCGGTCAACGGGACAAAACGCCATTATCATTAATAATGCTCGACATTGATCATTTCAAGCCCTACAATGACACATACGGCCACCAGGCAGGCGATGAATGTCTTTGCCAGGTAGCGGACACGATACACAATCAATGCAAACGTCCGGCAGACATTGTCTGCCGTTACGGCGGTGAAGAATTTTCTATTATTTTGCCCAATACAGATAAAGAAGGAAGTAAACATATCGCAGAACAAATACTGACTTCCATAATAGACCTGAAAATACCACACGAAAACTCTACTATATCCGATTATATCACAGTAAGTATGGGAATTCATAGCTGCATTCCCGATAAAAACAACTCTATCCGAGAGTTGATCCTACATGCGGACCAGGCATTGTATGAAGCCAAAAATGCCGGCCGCAATCAAATAAAATACAAGTGACACAAGCAAATTTACGAGTCACATTCAAAAAAACACGGTTCAATAAATTCAATTGGATGACCGCAAAATCTGCCAATAAACTGCCACTTAAAAAAAATCGTTAATTTTTCGATAAATTTGCATGGCCGGTTTGACCGCAACAGGCAAAAACACTGTGGTCATCATAAGCCATAATGTTTTTCAATTAGATCAATTTTTGCTATTATTTCGTCATCAATCACAGCAGTGTCACAATACTCAACTAGCTGATAAAATTTTGACTTATCCATAATGTTTCGAGAAATATCAATGCTATCAAAAAATTTTTCAAAAAGTGGCGTTAAATAATTATCACTTATCTTGGTTGTAATCCAAAAATTATCTTTTGGGTCTCTTAAAGCTGCGGGAGGTGTTGCATCGTAAACAGCAGCCATAAAACTATCGCGAAATAAACCTATTGTTTCGCTATCTGCGTATGCTTCAAGTGTTTGAGGCAATGGTATATAATTTTCAAATTCATTGCGGCTCCATTGTGTAATAAGAAGACCCTCCTGATTATTTTCCATATCCTTATTGAGATTATCAAATAAAGCAAATGCTTTCAATTCAGGAATAAAATTTTTCAGGCTTGCAAAATGATTTTTTACTTTGTTTACATTATTACCAACAGGGTAAGGATAAACAAAATTTTCAAGAAATTCTGACACATTTTTTTTATTGAGTTTATTGCAGAAGGCCTTCATAAAATCAAAATCTGTTGTACCTTCAAAATAAAAAATATTTGGTCTTTGTTTCGCTATTAGAAACTCTTCATAACCAATATCTCGCAATACAGACGTTATGTATGAAATATGGTTTACTTTTTCAAATTGGCCAAAAACACCAGACAGTACAAGGTCTTTGCCAAAAGCTCTTTTTAACACACTTTCCGAGTGACTGGCAATTATCAGTTGGCTATTATTCTTTTTTGCAAGATCACTGATGCGATCATAGATATTGGATTGCCTGATTACTTCCAAATGCGCATCTGGTTCATCCAAAAGATTAACAGTATTTGGGAAGGCAAGTATATAAGCAAATAAAAGTATTGCCTGTTTACAACCGCTGCCAAGTGATGACAAATCAATATTTTTCTTGCTGCCCTCATTATAACTCATCTTCAACAATCCGGTAAGGGGTATAAACCGGGGAGGGTTCAATTCAATTTTAAACAATTGTTCAATAATTTCTCTAAATTCATTCCAGGCAGATTTATCAGATTTTTCAAATAATAAAAAACAAATATTTCTTAATACATCTGATGTATTGCCGTAGCCTATATTTCTTAGAATGGAACCTATTTCAAGTTTATCTTCTACTGGCTTCAAGCCGGCAATAGAAGGTAGATAGCCTATTTTTTCGTTTAGCAATATTTCTGGAAAATCATACAAATTCCCATTTTCATCACTTGTTAACCTTGCATAAATTAGGGTATCTCTACCATAATCAAATTCGAATCCTATTTGCCAAAATTTATTATCCGTATAACCTTCCGCGTGAATTTTGATTCTGATATTTTTTGTAGTATGCTTGCCTTTTGGATTAACAACGCCCTCCCTTACAATAAGATTGGTCCAAAGCTCTTTAAACTCTGACACAGGAATATTTGTCATATCTTCTAGGTTGATTGCGACACCGGTTCGTTTTGAGGCTTTACTTTTTTTATCAATTCTCTGCTCGCCCCAGGCTCTAATTGCCAATGAGAATAATGATATTGCCTGAAGCAAAGTAGTTTTCCCTCCATTGTTTGGCCCGGCAACTACCACTGATTGTGTTAGCTCTATTGTCTGATCAATTATTTGTCGAAAATTAATAATTCTGATTTTTGATATCACAATTTATACCTTAACAACTCTTAAACTTTCAAGTTCTTAATTGTTAGTTTTTTAAATCTCATCTTCAAATTCTTTTGATTGCGCGACTGTCTTAGAACAAACAATATGATTGGCTGATGTTTCACGCATGAGCCATGCGTGAAACATGGCTGCATTGTGTTGGAATGCGTTGGAAAAAATTATTGCTGGGACGGCAAAACTTCCCGTATTTGTTTTTCCAATTGTTTTTCTGAAGGCATCCCTAAAAATTGCTGCACCACTCCGCCCGTTTTATTTACAATAAAAGATGTTGGCAAACCGCGCACACCGTATTCTTTCATCAATTCCCCATTGCCCAATAAAATCGGATAAGTAATGCCTTTTTTGTTGGCAAAAATACGGGCAACCATTGGGTCTTGA
>CAZCVM010000024.1:4410-14551 GCA_964501965.1 uncultured Leptospiraceae bacterium
GAAATTCCCAAAATAACAAAGCCCTGGCTCTGGTATTTTTCATACAATTGCTGAAACATTGGCATCTCTTTCACGCAAGGCGGACACCAGGTAGCCCAAAAATTTATCAACACAGCTTTTCCGGAAAAATCCGCCAGGGAAATTTTTTTGCCTTCAAAATTTTGCAATGTAAAACCAGGGGCCTTTGGCACTTGCGGTCCAGATTCATTTTTCTTGCCGCAGCCGGCCATTATTATAACAGCTAAAAAAATCACTGTCATCCAAATTGACAACGCGCCCCTTTGGTAGAAATATTTTAGATTTAATTTTTTTTGTTTCATTTTTTCTATCCGTATTTATTTTAATCTTTCATTTTTTAAATGAATCATTCAGAAATCCAAATAATGCGGGTCTAAAGACCCTACATTGGCAATAGCTGTGACCTGAACTACCATTATCAATGGCCCACATTATCATTATTAACTCCCGCATTGACACAGGGAGGGGCCACCTTCATCAATGTCGCGTTATCCATTGGGACTACTCGCTCGCACATGGTTTAATGATAATTCATCGATAATTCAATGATACTACCATTCATACTACCATCGATACTACCAATAAACCATGCGATTAGAGCAACGTGCAACGAAAAAAAAACTGTGTCAAAAATTTTTTTTATCGAGCCAATTTATATTGACCAATTTATATTAGCCGATTCATTATAGCCAATTCATCATGGAACGCAGTTTTTGACCTACTTGTTCAATTTGGTGATCCTGGTCTTTCTCCAACAAGCGATTGTAATTGGGGCGGCCACTTTGTGTTTCTTCAATCCACTCATGCGCAAATTTTCCGCCTTTATCTTTTTGGATTTCGTCAAGAATTTTGCGCATCTCTTTTTTGGTGTCATCATTCACCACACGCGGGCCGCGGCTGATATCACCGTATTTGGCTGTATCTGAGATAGAATAACGCATATTCGCAATACCGCCCTCATAAATCAAATCTGTGATTAGTTTGACCTCATGCAAACATTCAAAATAAGCGATTTCTGGCTGGTATCCAGCTTCTACCAAAGTTTCAAAACCTTTCATTATCAAACTAGTCAATCCGCCGCACAAAACTACTTGTTCGCCAAATAAATCTGTTTCTGTTTCTTCCTGAAAAGTGGTCTCAATAATGCCAGCTCTGGCACCGCCCACTCCCATTGCATGCGCCAATGCTCTTTGTTTGGCCTGACCAGTCGCATCCTGGGCTACAGCAATGAGTGCAGGTACTCCGCCGCCTTCGGCAAATACACGCCGTACTAAGTGTCCCGGACCTTTCGGCGCAACCATATAAACATCAACGTCTGCCGGAGGCTGGATCTGGTCATAATGAATGTTGAAACCATGCGAAAAAACCAGGGCATCGCCTGATTTCAAAGTATCCTTGATGCTTTCTTCATATATTGCTTTCTGGGATGTATCCGGTGCCAATATTTGAATGATGTCTGCTTTTTCACTGGCTTCTTTGGTGCTATACACTTCAAAACCATCCTGTTTGGCTTTACCGCGAAAATCTGGATCATTATGCAATCCAATAATAACCTTTAGACCGGATTCCCGCATATTCTGCGCCTGAGCATGCCCCTGGGAGCCATAACCTATCACAGCTATTGTTTTGTCTTTGAGTATTGAAAGATCACAATCTTTTTCATAGTATATATTCGCCATACTAGTTCCTCTTTATTTGATTTTTTGAATTTATTGTAAGGATGAATCTAAAGGCAATAATTGGAAACAAAGTTGCTATGGCAAGAACAAAAATTTTTTCTTTGTTGACACAAAAAAATGCTAAATGCTCTTTTCGATCAGAATATCAGAAAATCAAAATACGAAAATGAATCTTATTTGAAAAACGGAGTTTTTATTGTATGAATGTACCAGATTGTTTATTTTGCAAAATCGTCCGCAAAGAAATTCCCGCGAAAATTGTTTATGAAGATGACCAGATACTAGCCTTTGAAGATATTCATCCGCAAGCTCCCGTGCATATATTAATCATTCCCAAGGAACATATAAGCACTACCAATGAGCTATCAGAAAACAACGCGCATATAATTGGCCGGATGGCTTTGCAGGCGTCGATCATTGCCAAAGAAAAAAACATACAAGATAATGGTTATCGGCTCATTATGAACTGCAATGAACATGGAGGACAGACTGTTTACCATATTCATCTGCATCTTATCGGGGGCCGAAAAATGACCTGGCCTCCCGGTTGATTGATTTTTACATAACATGCCATACTTATTATTTGGCATATTATTTTGCTTCATAATAAAAATCCAAAAACAAATAATAATCATCATTCATTGGAAAAGAAAAAGTAACTGTATCCCGCTTATTTTCCATATCCACATATTTATTGGAGATTACACCGCGCTGCAATTGTTCCATCCGAATCACATTGTGAATAAAATAAGGCCGCCAGCTCCAGTTCATACCTCGGTATTGTTCATAAATACAAAACTTATTGCTCGCATCTCGGGCAATATTGGCAGAAATCTGATGGCCGTCCTTATCGCACACATAAGCCTTGAAAAACCATGATGGCAAATGATCGCTGATTTGACGCAAAAAATCGTCCCAGGCAAAATCTTCAGAAGCAAAAGACAAAGCCCCGCCCTCTTCTGTATCCTCATTCTGACTGCTTTTTTGAATCAAAGATTGAATCATACGGTTCATTTCATTTTCAATATGCAAAAAATTGCGATAACGATTGGACTTGCGATCTACCACATTCACAATCGACGAAGATATCAAATTTTTGAATGTTTCTTTGGAAGAAAAATCAGGCTGAGCCGGCGAAAAAATAAAGCCCTGTAAAAAACTTGCGCCTGTTTCTAACGCATTTTCCAATTCATCACCTTGCTCAATCCCTTCGAACAATACTGATATACCTAGATCAATAGAAAACTGGGAAATATAATGCAATATTTTTTGGTATTCTTCATGTTTGGAACTTAGCTGGACCAAACGAATATCAATTTTGACAAAATCAGGAACCAATTGAATCAACCGGTCAAAGTTGTGAAAATTGAAATCATCCACAGCTATTCGGCAGTCTTTTTCGCGGTACAAAGAAACCAGCTGGCTCATATTCTCCACGCTAGCATTGTATTCTGCTTCCAAAATCTCAATAACAATTTGGGAGCCCTTGATACAATATTTATCCATCAATTCAAAAGTAAAATAATGCCTATGATTCTCTCTGGACATAAAAAGCCAGGACGGATGTATATTAATAAACAACATATCCGACCTTTTTTGTTCATGGTAAACAGCAAAAGCTTTTTCTCTAACAATGCGGTCCACTTCCAATTTTTCTTTATAGGAAATATTCTCATCTTCGAAAAATGGTCCTAAGCTTTGGACACCGGAACTGGTCTGTATTCGAGCTAAAACCTCATGCCCCATTATTTGTCCGGTAGCTACCGAAACAATCGGCTGAAAGTAAGGAAATATTTTTTCACTATTTTGTAAAATACGCATATTGTTTATCCAAATACAAAATCAAAAGGTCATTATTTTTCCAGAACATCAGGTGTCAACAAAATAGATAAACCTAAAGACAAAAAAATGCCCACCTGGAATCAGGTGGGCAAAGCGCCACAAACTCTATTACTTTAAGGTTATAAAGAATAGCTCACACCTAGATTAACAAATGCCTGGGAAGAAGGCTTGGCATCTGAATCCAACTGATAAATAAAGCCCGGGCTAAGCGAGATGCTGGCACCGGCTACATCCATAGAAAAACCCAGATCAAACTGCATATAGCCTTTTTCCGGATACATAGCTTTGCCATGTGTTCTGGAAAACGCATAGGTCAAACCTGGAGTCAAAGTCATGCCTTTAGCCAACTCAACATCGTGACTTACAGCAAGCGACAAATAGGTAGACGCATAATGAACATCATTGGCCACATACAAAGTCGGAGACAATATGACCGGAGCTGTATAAGAAAATCCCAATTCCGTATATTGAGTCTCCGTAGAATTTGGCAGCATATAAGTGAGGAAAAATATATTCCATGTTCCCACCTTGTTGTCAAATTCATACGACACCAAAAAATCCACTTCATCTACACTGCGCAAGCCATCCGCAGTATCACCGTCTTCTTTGACTTCCGCAGATGGTCTATTTGTCAAAGCAAATGAGCTCCATACATCAAAAGACAGACCTTTGAGCGGAGTATAAAAAGTAAAGCCTGGTTGGATAGCAGGAGCGATGGGAAATGCCACATCATCCTTATATTCACCCTTTGTCTTGTCATATTCCTTTGTCGCTGCAGAATGCACATGCGCGCCGCGGAAAAAATAGCTGGACGCAAAATTGACATACACATCCATACCTGGTTTTTCTTCGGTCTTGGCAGGTGTTGTTTCTTGAGCAAACACAGCACCTACCTGGATGACCGACCATAGCAAAGTCATTGCCATTATCTTCTTCATCATCTTGTTAACATTGTTTTTTTGTACTTTCATACTTTTTTCCTTTCATTCTATACGTTCGTTTTATAATATATATATTCTATTTTTATATATTATAAATTTACAAATCTTTGCAAAAAGAAAAGATTCTTCTTACCCTATGGCGTCTGCGCCCGTTTCTCCGGTGCGGATACGGATGCAATCATCCAAACTTGTCACAAATATTTTACCGTCGCCGATGTTACCTGTACGGGCTCCATTGCTAATGGCCGCGACCGTTCTATCTAAATAATCATCATTTACGGCAATCTCAATCCTGACCTTTTTCAACAAATTTACTTCAACATCTACACCACGGTACATTTCGTGATAGCCGCCTTGTTGGCCGCATCCCAGAGAATTGGTAACCGACATTTTGGTTATCTCTTCCTTGAAAAGAGCTTGCTTGACGTCCGGCAATTTTTCCGGTTGTATATACGCAACTACGAGTTTCATGGTCTACCTCCTTTACTTTGTATTAAAAATTTGGAAACTATCATATGCTTCCATGCCATGTTCGGTTATATCCAATCCCTTGACTTCATCTTCACGGGAAACACGCAAACCAATGGAATACTTGACAGCTAAAAACAGCACAAGTCCTAAACCAAAAGCCCATGCAAATGCTGCCAGCACACCAATGATTTGTGTACCTAGCTGGGCAAAGCCATGGCCGTAGAAAAGTCCGCTTTTTAAGTTGAACAACCCTGCTGCTATGGTTCCCCACGCGCCGACCACTCCATGGACACTCACAGCACCCACTGGATCATCAATTTTCAATTTTTTATCAATGAAAATTACACTTAGCACAACGATCACTCCTCCGATCGCGCCGATGATAATCGCGCCCCAGGGGGATACACCGTCGCAAGGAGCTGTAATCGCAACCAAGCCTGCTAACGCGCCGTTCAAAGACATAGAAATATCCGGTTTTTTGAACAAAATCCAGGATGTAAACATAGCCATAATCGCGCCTGCTGCGGCAGAAAGGTTGGTTGTGACCGCAATATAGCCAATGGACCCATCTCCCGTAGTCGTACTACCTGGATTGAAACCAAACCAACCAAACCATAAAATAAAAACACCCAAAGCGGCCAAAGGAATATTGTGACCAATGATTGCCTTGGAAGTACCATCCGGCGCGTATTTACCAATTCTCGGACCTAACACGATAGCTCCAGCCAAAGCTAGCCAACCCCCAATGGAGTGAACTACTGTGGAACCGGCAAAATCTAAAAATCCGGGCAAACCCATTCCAGCCAGAAAACCGCCTTTGGGAGCTTCCAGCCAGCCGCCGCCGTCCAAAAGTCCGCCCCAGGCCCATGAACCAAAAATGGGGTAAATGAAAGCAGTGATAAATACCGTATAAACCATATAAGATTTGAAACGGGTACGCTCTGCCATTGCTCCAGATACAATCGTTGCTGCTGTAGCGGCAAATACAGTCTGGAAGATCAAAAAGGTGAATTTCCAATTGGATCCGTCATTGACCAAATCTATACCTGATAACCCAAAATTTGTGGTACCAAAAAAACCATTGGTGGCACCAAACATTAAACCAAAACCAAGTATAAAAAAGGAAATGGTTCCAATGGAAAAATCCATTAGATTTTTCATTAGAATATTTACCGCGTTTTTGGCGCGGGTAAATCCTGACTCCACCAGGGCAAAACCAGCTTGCATAAAAAATACAAGCACCGCTGCCACGACCGTCCAAACAATATTTAAATTCGTCTGTAGGGCATCTGATGACTTCTTAATTTCTTTTGCTATGGCCGGATCCACTGTTCCTTTGTCTCCGGCTGCTGCGACTCCTGTGGCCAGTATTGTTAAAAATACGGTTAGCATCAGGAGCGCAAAAAATATATTGTGTTTACGCTTCATGGCATAAGACCTCCTCAATTGTAATTTTCAGTTCTGCCAATTACATAGCAATTTTGATGCCAAAAAAGGAGATCAACTTAAAAAAATAGTTATTTAAAGCCTATGCGACAATAAAAAGCAATATTTGAGGAAATTTTGAGATATATATCACAAAAATACTCAATTCGCAGTATCAATGGGCATACATTATTGGAAAAATACACAATTCACAATATCAATAACCATACACTGCTGGAAAAATAAACAATATTGTGTCTTTTTTCATAAAGACACACATTATTGTACAATATATGATTTTAATCTTGTAAAATACGGGGAGTGGTATTGTTTACCTTTTTTTTGCCTGGAGAATACGGTTTTTTTGCGTTATTTTGACTTTGAGTGGAAGAGTTTGTATTTTTGTTCGCGTCATCCATGCCCGGAGTTTTTTTGGTATGAGCCGGTCTATGGTCTTCTTGCTGATTGCGTTTCATTTTTGTATCTTTTTTTGTATCTTTGAGAGGGCTTTGCGGTGGGTATGTAGTGCGGCGTGTATTTTTTTCTTTAGATGGGCCATTGTCTATCGTATTGTCACTGGAATTGTTTGGACTATTGGGAACAAATTTGTCTGTTTTGTTTGCTTTGGCACGAGGTACTTCATTGCCGGACTGATTGAGACGGGTATTCTTTGTTTTTGAGCGATCTGCTGCTGAAGTACCTTTTTTATGGCTGTTTTTTTCTATAATAATGTTTTGATTAGTATTTTTCTTTCTAGTTTCATTTGCATTGTCTCCCATACTTTTATTTAGATTAATATTGGAATTTTGATTTCTATTTCGATCTCTATTTTCTCTATTTGGAAATCCTTCTTGAATTGAAACTGCTTCGGAAACTATGTCCGTTGAAACCAAAGCCAACCTATCCAACATAGAATGCAGTTCTTTAGGTTCACCTATGGCGGCATTGTAGGTCTCGCTCGGTATGTGCTTTATCATAGCCATATTTTTATCCTGGTAAAAACGAACCAAATACTTTTCCACCTGGTCAATGCTGCGCAATAAATCAAATTGATTTTTACCATCCGAGCCCATTGCTTTTTGGGTAATACGAATATTGCCCTGTTTTTTTGCAATATCCAACACTGTACCCGCATTCAGAATAAACGGAGATTTTGCTGTATTTGGGAAAGAAACACGCAAGCTGCCATGATTTAGCACAATACGGTTGATAACATTATTGTTTTTTTGTCTTATTTCCTGAATCATAAACTGGGTGCCCAAAACCTGAAAAGAATATTGATCATGCAAAAACAAAATAGTGTCTTCCTTTTTTTGCCGAGGCACAGTAAAATATCCGGTTCCAGCCAGCAACTGAAACGTTTTCCGCGCATCTCCCTGATCATTTTGAGAGCAATCAATCCGCAATTTCGATTGAGAAGACAAAACTATTTCAATGCCGCCACACACAACAAACCGAGCCATTGCTCCCAAACCTGTCTCAAATACTTCTTGCGTTTCAGAACCAAAAATTTTCGCGCTGGATATGCCATGCAAATGCTCAAGAGACGCGGAATCCAAAACCAAATCCCCTTTTTGCACTTTGCCAACAAAATCAAAATTTTGGACAAGATAGGCCATTTCGCCTTTGGAACGAAAATCTTTGAAAACGCTGCCCATCCAGGCAAAAGCCTTGTCAGCCGGGTTCGGTATTGTCGGATTGTTAAAAGATAAAAGGCCAATAAAAATCAATATTACCGGAATACCAACCCATGCCATTCGAAAAGCAGGCAATCGATAATTTTTGTGATCCAAAGCCCTGTTCCAGCCATGTTTTATATCCAACCAGGTGAAACGCAACCAATCGAAACCTGTCCGTACAACCCTAAAAAATATATTTTGATACAGCCATTTTTGATTTATTTTTCGTAATGGAGAATTTGCAATGCGTACATCCTTTGTGCTTTGCATGTTTTTCTGGTTCACTTGGTTCAGTATTTTGTTGTATATCCGATCATGGGCACTTTGGGATAAATGGGATGCTGTTGATTGTTTTTTTCGTGTTTTTTTTGTTTTTGGAATAACGACCGCTTTTGTGGGTCCGCACAAAAACTGTTTTTGATTGTTTTGGCCATAATGCCAAAACATTTGTTCAATAAGAGGAATTTTGTCGATATTTTTGGCTAAATAACTGTGTAATTGCAGCCTGTGTTGGAAATTTTTTTGATGTTTGGGAGTCAGCAATCCATAATGCTCTTCCAATGCTTCTAACAATGTCGGTTGAGCACCTATAGAATAGTATCGTTGTGCATGTTTCGCTACTTTGTCAAGCGAGCCAGCAGACGCTATACCCTTTGATTCACTATTAAACTCATTATTTGGTTCGTTTTCGGTCTTTTTTGAACGAAATTTGATTTTATTTAAAAAAAACACAACTTTGTTCCATTCTGTTTATCTATTTTATGTATTTTTGGTAATCCATTACTCATAAATTGGTTACCTAAATATAACGAATGAAAACCCAAAAAGGGCCACTTTTTTTTAAAAAAATTCAAGGTGACATAAAAAAAATAACTATGCAATGGAAACCGCCATCTTTTCTACCTAATCGCATTGTCCTTTGTTATGTGCTTGTGGCATTTGGACTTGGGAATGCGCAACAAATCCTTGCTAAGCCCTCTTCTCCGGCGGAAAAACCATATTATCAGGTTTATTCTGATTCTATCATTATCAAACCTTTTATCAATATTACGTCCATGCAGTTTAATATTGAACCCAAGGATTCCGGCACAAAGCTCAACTACCGGCCCAATATGTTTGCCAACTATGGAGTTTCTCTGGCATACTGGATTTTTGGCATATCATTGAGCACTAAATTTTCCGATAATGGCAAAGACCCGTCTCTTTACGGCAAAAGCGAATACTTTGACTTCCAATTGAACTATTATGGCCAAAGATTCGGCGCGGACTTCAATTTGGCTGTTTACAAAGGATACTATCTGGACAATTCCCATGGTATACCAGAAATAACAGATTCTAATCCACAAAAAGTTTTGTTCCCAGATTTGCATGCCTCGCTGATCAATATCAATTTGTATTATATTTTTTCTTATGAGAGATTGTCTTTGTCAGCTTCTTTTGATCAATCTTCCCGGCAGCGCAAATCCGCCGGCTCTTTTTTACTCATGCTTTCCTATCATCAGATGAGTATAAAAAATACTCAGCCAATCATCCCGCCATCCCAACAACATATCTATGGCAAAATTGGCGATTTTACGGATGGTGGTTTTGCGACTTTAGCACTGCTGCCCGGGTACACCTATAGTTTTGTTTATGGCGATTGGTATTTTACGCCGATGCTGTTTTTGGGAATAGGTTTGCAGGGACAGGGCTACAACTCGCCAACCCAGCAAACCACAATCAGTACTGCAGCTATAGCGTTCAAAGGCAATCTCCGTTTGGCTGCTGGTTACAATGGGGAAAAATTTTTTGCCGGTGCAAGCTTTATAGATGATTTTGGCAATATTGAAAACAAACACAGCAACTTGACCATCAGCGCAGCTTTTATTAGTTTTACTATTTTTACCGGCTATAGATTTTGATTTTCGCGAATTGACTGATAGCCTAAAATAAATTGTGTTATCTTTTTCTAGCTTTGGATTTTTTTCTGCGGGTAAACAACTCTATCGCCTGGATAGTTATTCCAAAAATCGAACCCAATGCCCATATTGTATAAAAATTGACAAACTGAATGGACGCTTTGTTTATTAAGTCCTCTATTTTTGAC
>CAZCVM010000025.1:0-14247 GCA_964501965.1 uncultured Leptospiraceae bacterium
GACAAACCGGTGAATGTTTTCAATATAAGGCGGCGGCAAATATGCTGTCCAGGGAAAATCATTTATGATGATCACGTCAAAATTGTCTAGCTCACTTTTGAACAACTGATCAGTGGGGAAGCTGATCAGGCTCAATTCGCTATTAGCTGTCATGTGAACCTGGTCATGGGTGCGCAATATATAGAAAGAAACAAGGTCAATACCTGAAATATTTTGCAGACCGCGCCGGATGAATGATGTATCCAAAGAAGGATGCCCGGAAACATGCAGTACTCGAATATTGGAGTATACGGTTTCAATTTTCGCGGAGTCTTTGTTGTTGGTCAATATTTTTTCACGGGAGTCTCGGTCTATGGTGACACGCAGCAATTGATCTCCTTTTTCGCGTAAGATCAAAGGAAAAGACCCATGGCCGGTTTCATTTTTGATGTTGACCATCACAGAGCCAAGATGCCTTTTGTTGAGCCAAATGTCAACCGGCACTTGTGAAATATTGTCTCCCTTCACTGTGACCGCAAAATGAATGGTCTTTTTTTCGTACAATGGCATGAATCTTGGCACATGACTGAAATACACTGCTTTGTCAAAGGATACATCCTGCTTTGCGCCCTGAACAAAGATTACATTTGCTGGATAAGGTAAATGCCATATACCTGTACCGGCAAGCGGATTGTCCGTTTCCAGGTTTTGAGTGTCTTTGCCGTCAGTGATGACCACCATGCCAGCGATTTCATCTGTATGAAAATTTTTTGCCGCAAAAGCATGTATCTTTTCTAACGATTGGTAAATTTTGCTTTGCATGGCATTGTGTGGCCCAAGAACTTTGTTTGAAAAAGGAATGGTATAAACATTGTAATCAGGCAATTTTTCCTGCAATAGCGAATGTATCTGTTTTCCATTGACTGACATACTGGCAGAAACGTCCACTGCGGCGATAATGCTTGACCGCACTGTTTGCTTTTGATGAATTTTTGTTTTCAAGGGAATGCCGAAAGAAATCAGCAAAGCGATCAATATGGCTGTACCTGTCGCGAAAAATATTTTCGCGAAATTGTCAGTCCACTGGTTCCATAAAATATGTACCAGACCTATGATCGTTAAGGCAATGGCGGCTAGATAAAAAATCATCGGAAGAGCTCCCTGCGCTTTAGTCGTTTAAGAATGGACCGGGCATGAACCTGATCTTTTTTGTAATTGCCAGTGAGCAAAAACATGATAATATTGATTTGCGTGCGGATGGACATTTCTTTATTGTTTTGCAAGTAGTCGATCATGGAAAAGTCCTGATAGATAATGGCCGTGCGCTTTGTGGAAAAGGATATGTCACTGCCATATATTTTTGAATAGTCAATAAGATAGAAACTCCGGTAAATAGCGTGTTTATCGCTAAGCTGTGCCAGACCTTTGGATTTTGGGTTTGCTTTGCGGGCCAGAGTGTCAAAAAAATAAAATAATCCTTGCTTTTTGTCCTGGCAATCGCTGACAACAATGATACCTCCTTGCTGGATAAATGTTAAAAGGTTTTTGCTCAGCTGTGCATTCAATTGGCTTTTTGCCGGACAGCCAATGATCCAAAGAAAAGGAATCAATTTGTTTTTCGCGTTAATGGTTAATTGACGTGGTCGGATATTTTTGATTTTTGGATTTGCAAAAAGGATGGATGTCCGGCGCATCGTTTCAGCCGCTATTGTCTGAAACAAATTGGATTTTTGATGGGCGGATATGGCCTTGGGAGCTTTATTTTGTGTGTATTTTTGGGATGGGCCTAAATCCAGTATCTGAAAATAAAAATCATGGGCCACTAGTTTGCCAGGATTGCTTAGTAGCAAAACAGCGAGCATTGCCATTAGTGCATTGTTTTTGACCTTTTTGTTTTTTGGCCGAAAATTTCTGAAAAGAAAGAAGAACGCTTCTGCTATCAAAAAAGCAATGGCGATTTTTAGCATTATGGCCAGCGGCAGTCTAGCCTCGATTTGGGATGGTTTTTGATTTTCTCTAGCTTTTTTGAAGGGTAAAGCATTTTTGGTCAGTTCTTTGGAAACAATGGATTGAATGATATTGTTTGATCTAAGCATAAAAAATCCTGAAACTCCCAATTCGCCCCATAAGGTAGACGGGCCACTTAGCCATGTAAGCAATGTGTTCTCGTTTTGTTTGTATGTAATGGCAATTGGTTTTCCCTGTTGACTGCGCAAAGCAATTTGTACTTTTTGATTATTTTCAATTTGAATAGGAAAGTACAATGTTATTTTGTGATCCATAATTTTTTGTTGTGTTTCTTGCAATGGGCCCAATGCTGCGTGCGGTGCCAGATAAAGGGGCAATTGCCATTTTTCTTGCAGCGGCGGTAAAACGATCCAGTCTCCCTTAGCCAGTTGTTTTTGGGTTGGAAATATGCCCAATGATATAAACACTGGCCTGGAAAATGGTCCCATCGCTTTTTGCAGGGACTGGGCAAAAAGAGTATCTTCGCTAAATTGATCCTGGATTTTTGTTTCCGTGCTTACCAGCTTTACTGGATGCATTGTCTGATCAGATTTTGTATCTGGATGCTCTTCGCCGTTTATATAAACAGTGGCACGCGGCAATGGTTCATGTTTGCCTGGTACAGACAGCAACAATGCCAACATCGCGACAAAACCAACCCGCATGACCAGCAATAAAATATCTTTCCAGGTACGGACTCGAAAGTGCTGGACTGGGATTTTTTTCAAAATATAAAAAGACCCCAAAAGCATTTTTTTGCCTAGCTGGTTTTGTGAATACAGTGTAAAATAAACCAATGCCAAAGCCATCAATGAAGCAAGAATATAAAACCAATTCATAGTTCAACCTTTTTGTACAAAATGCCGGTGAATGATTTCTATGGGATCATCATCGGTTCCGCAAAAAATCCACGGAATAGAATAAGCGCGGCACATTTGCCGCAATAGATGAAAATGGCTGTTGTATTCGCGCAAATATTTTTCCCGAATTGAATCAGTACGCAAAAAAATATCATTTTGAGAGCGCAATGATTCCGGGTCTTTGATATTTTTTTCGCCATTAAATGAAAAATCCGCTTCCCTTGAATCAAGCATTTGCACAAAGATAATATGCTGTTTGGTATCCAGACGTTCTTTGATCCATTTTTCCAAAATATCTTGATCCATAAAAAAGTCGCTTAAGTATATCCAATAATTTGTTTTCGCGCCTGAAGTGTTAGTTATATGAAAATCTTGACTCCCAGTACTTTTTGTGTCCGCCCTTTTGCTATCAAGGCTTAGCAATATTTCTGACAATTTGGCGTCTTGAAAAACAGTGAACAATTGATTGCTGGTCTGAATTTGTAGCCTATCCTGGCTTTTTATGGCGTATTTGCCCAGCGCGTAAGCTAGGGTCAATGCGCTGATCCATTTGCTTGGTTTTTCTTTGTCATAGTTTACTTTCATAGAATTGGAATCATCAAGCACTATGCGGATATTGGCCCGAGCTGTGCCTTCCCGCAGCTTGATACGAAGCTCTTCGAGTTTGCCCCAGACTTTCCAGTCGATTTCTTTGACTGGATCGCCGGCAATATATAGCCGTGTATCAATGATTTCCGCCAGATGTCCTGGTCTTGGCCGCCGCCGTTCGCCATGTTGACTCATGCCTTGAAAATTCAAAGTCAATTTGCCAACGCGGTTGTCCAGGTCAAAATGAATAATGTTTTTAAGTAGAGGTGATGTGGTCAAGGATTTCATCGACTTCCTTTCCAGAGCGTTGGAATATGGCTGTGGTTACAATGCGATGTCTGATAACATGAGGAAACATTTTTTTGACGATTTGTTCGGTTACGATTCCTTCGTCATATAGTAAGGCATAGGCGCGGCATGCGTGCATCAGGTGAAAAGCAGCTCTTGGACCAGCGCCCCAGGCGATTGTGTCAGCGATATCCGCATTGTTTTGCGGACGCGTATTTCTGATCCATTGAATTGATTTTTTTAGAACAGACTCGGGTATGGGTACAGAACTGACAATGTTTTGGAATTCCAGCAAAGATGCTTTGTCTAGCTCGCTTGTTGTATTGTCCAAAAGCGCGTTGTGGTCTTGCGCCGCGATTTGCCATTCGCTTTCCTGATTTGGATACGGAACAATGATTTCCAGCAAAAAACGGTCCAGTTGCGCTTCTGGTAACGGATACACGCCTTCCGAATCTATCGGATTGCGAGTGGCAAATACAATAAACGGCGGATCCAGTTTATAATTTTCGCCGCCAAGTGTGACATTTTTTTCCTGCATGGCTTCCAAAAGGGCACTTTGGGTTCTTGGTGTTGCACGGTTGATCTCGTCAGCCAAAAGTACATTGGTAAAAACTGGTCCTTTGATATAACGAAATTCTTTGGTTTGTTTGACCGGATCCATGTCAAGAATTTCTACCCCGATAATATCGCTTGGCAGCAAATCAGGAGTAAACTGAATGCGCCGCGATTCCAGGTCTAGCAGTTTGGAGATAGTCTTTACTGCCAGTGTTTTGGCCAGTCCTGGCGCACCTGTAATCAGTGAATGACCGTTCGATAGTATGGAAACATTGAGCAGCCGCATAACTTCTTGCTGCCCTATGACAACTTTTTGGAATGATGTTTCCATAGCCTGAAATTTATTTTTCAAATCTGCGATTTGTGCTTGGGATTTTTCTGATGTCATTGTTGTGCCTTTCTTTTGTCTTGTATCTGGTTATTTTAAGTTTTTGATTATTGAAGCAGGGAGCGCCAAAATTTTTCTAATGCCGGAGTCAAAGCCCCTCGGTTCTTGCTTTGTTCAATGATTTCTTTTTTGAAGCGCAAAGGTACTGTGTACGCGGCTTCTTTGGGAATGAGTATGTATTCCTGGTTCATTGAGCTGGGCATCACTTGAGAAAAATCGCCTTGCTGGATATTTTGGAATATTTTTTTCTGATTTTGTATGCCTTTTAGTAAATCTTCTAAATGGCGGATTACCTGTTTTTCTAGTCGGATACTGTCGGGCAGATTTTTTTTGTCCAGCTCTGCGGCAGCCAAATGGCTAATCAGCGCAGCCATATTGGCGTTGCCTTTTAGATTTGCCAGGATAAAAGGATATTTTTTTTCTATTTTTTTGATCTGCTGGTATATGGCTTTGAGCTTTCCAGACAATTGTTTTTGCTTGCCGGCAGCCGCAGAGAATTGTTTGCGCTTTGTGGTCAAAAGATTTTTCTTTTGATCTTGCAGTGCGTCTTGCGCACTTTGTTTGATTTTGTTTATTTCTTTCATTGCCTGGCGTGACATTTGCATCATTTTTTTATTGAGACTTTGCATAGATTGGCGCATATCATTTTTGATTTTGGCCATGAGACTGGCAAATTTTGCCGCAGCTTGTTCATGTTTGCCCTGTTTGATCAATTTGTCAATTTCTGAAAATTGTTTGGCGTATTTCTTTTTGGCCTGTTCCAGTGTTTTTTTGACATAATCCATGGATTTTTTTGTTTTGCCCTGGGCGAAATCATTCATTATGGTATTTTGATGTTGCTGGAATTGGGAGACGCGTTCTGCTTGCGCAAACATTTGCAATGTCATTATATAATTTTGCAAGTATTGCAAATAATTGTCCAGAGCCTTTTTTTTGTCAGCCTGATTGCTGCCGGCCAATTGTTTTAATTGTTTCAATTGCTTTAATAGATTTTGACTATGGGGCAAAAATTTGTCCGCTGGCAGGATTTTGTTCCATTTGTTTGGCCATTGTTTGACAAAATCCTGCAAATCATCGGACATTCTTTTTTGATTTTGCCGGTCGCTGATATTTTTTTGCAGGTCCTGACCTTTTTTTTGGATTTGTTTGAGCCGCGAGATTGCCTGTGTTAAGTCAGCCAGTTTGTCTTGAAAATGCAAATATTGGATACGGCTTTTTGCTTTGCCTTGAGCGGAGAAAAGATTGCTGTCTATTGCTTGTAAAAAATATTCTACTTTGGTCACGCTGGGCGGATATATAAGAGTCGCGATTTTTTTGCCCTCTTTGATGATAGGATTCCAGACATACTTGCTTTCATAGTTTGTCCGGTTGGCGCGCGGGAAACGGGCGACCAATACTTTGTGGTAATGTCCCTGGGCATGCGCGTCACGGTGAAATAAATAAATTTCTCTCAATCCAAAATCATCACGGGCAGCATATCGAATAGAAACATTGTTGCCATAATGCATTTTGTGGTGTTGTTTTGGGTGATGAATAACTATTTGCGGCTTGGTGTCTTTTCTTGCTGCGATCGTGTATATCCGGCTCTTTGGGTTGTTTTTTTCATCATCAATCAGTTGAATGATAAAAGCGCCCTTGTTTTGCGCGATAAATGATACGGAAAAATTTTTTTCGCTGTGTATTTGAATGGGTATATGATGCACTGTTTGCGCGGACGCGAAAATAAGAGTGCCGCTTTTTATTTTGCTTTTGCTTTTGGTTTTTATTTTTCCTTGTAGCTGGATGCGGCTGCCGCTTAAAATGGTAAAATGATTTGTATTTGTCAGGTCAATATTTGTTGCGGACAGATTGTTCATGTAAGCGGGCGGCGCGATATTTGCCCGCAGTGACACAAAGTCCAACCGGTTTTTCCAGGAAAGAAAAACAACCGGCATATCACTGGTCATTGCCCGCCATACATCAAACAAAAAGTCTTTGCGCCAGACAGAGAAAAAAATGGATACTAAAGTAAAAGCCAGAAGCATCCATTGGATCCATTTGTAAGCGCGGTGAGACCGGATGCCTGTCCAGGCAGTATCAATATTTTTTTTTGTTTGCGTAAGATAATTTTGTGTCAATGTTTTGGTTGTGCTCTCCGGCGATTGCGTGTCTGAAGCAGGCAGGTTTTTACCTTGTTCCAGTTGCAAAGCGTAGTTTATCCGGTCATTGTCGTTTTTTTTATAAATCCCTGACAAAAACCTGCGGCCATAAAACGGAAAAATAAAACTCAAAATCCCAAACACGCCCACCAAAACCAGGCTAAAACAAACAGGCAAAAAAAGATAAGCTGCTTGACCCAGGAATATGAAAACAGGGGGAAACATAATAAATATCATATAAAAAGTAAACAGAGCAAATAATGCTGCTATAAGGGAAGCTATACTGTGGTGTATTATTCGTTTGATGCGCTGTTTTTGGATGATGTGGCTTAACATAGAGTCTGGCATTTGGATGATTCTTTAGTGTATTCTTATAGTAGAATATGTATGATTTGCTTTACAAAGTCTTATTCAGGCCAAATTGGCAAATATGCTTGCTTTCGTCAATCAAGTCTTTTGTTTCTTAGTAAGACTTCTTGGTAAGACTGGATTAATGTTTATTTGGTTCGCCATTTCTTTTGAAAAATAAAACAATTAGTTATTGACATTGTATCGCGTTTATGGACTCTTTTATAGAAAGTAAAATGAGAAAAAATAACCGGCTGTGCGTATCTATTTGGATATAAATATATATGTAGTAGTCGAATGATCTATTTTCGCTTATATTAACTGTGAAAGAAGAAAATGATTTGATGAAATAATGATTTGATACCGATTTTTAGGTTTTTTGAAGGGGTTTGCCGTGACGGAGAATAATAGGGGATACGATACCAATAAAAACAATAAAAATAATAGTGCAATGGACAAAGTACGATCTAAGGCCGAGCAAAAAGTAAAAATGCTGGCAGAGCAGCAGGATACATCGGACCCGGCATTAGCGGATTTGACGGATGAACAGGTGCAGGAAATGGTGTATGAGCTTAAAGTGCACCAAGCGGAGCTGGAAATCCAAAACGAAGAGTTGCGTGACGCACATGATAAACTGGAAACATCCCGTGATATGTATTCGCAATTGTACAACCAGGCTCCAGCCGGGTATTTGACTTTGGATGCTTATGGCATTGTGCAAAGATCCAATTGGACTTTCGCGGAAATGGTCGGTGCCAATGTATCTGATATTTTGAATCGGCCTTTTACAGAATGGATATCCCGCAAAGATAAGGATTTATTTTTGGGTCGTTTCAAAGCGTTTTACCGTCAGCCGGAAAATAAAACACTGGATATGCGTCTAATGCATACCAAGGGAGCAGAATTTTATGTCCGCATTCAGGGGCGGCATGTTTTTGCGGAAGGAAAAAATGAGAACGCGGGCATTATCATTATTGTCAGTGATGTCAATAAAGAAAAACTGGCGGAAATGGCAATTTTGTCCGCTAAATTGGAAGCTGAAAAAGCCAACTCCGTGAAAAGTGAATTTCTTGCCATGATGAGCCACGAAATACGCACTCCCTTGAATGGAATCATGGGTTTTACCAATTTGTTGCTCGCTGAACCTGTGGATGAAAAATACGAAAAATATATCAGGATTATTTATGATAGCGGCAGTTTGCTTCTTTCATTGATCAATGACATTTTGGATGTGTCAAAAATCGAAGCAGGCCAAATGGAAATAGAAGAAAGTGTTTTTTCGATAGATGATATGTTGACAAGTATTGATTCTTTGGCGCACGCGTTTTTGTCCAATCGGGCAAAAAAAATTGATTTGGTTTTGGTGCGGGACCCCAAAATAAGCAATTTTATTGTGGGTGATTCTACCAGGATACTGCAAGTAATGAACAATTTTATCAGCAATGCGATGAAGTTTACTCCCAGCGGAAAAATTGAGTATGGCACGCGGTTGACGTCAAACAATGAGATCAGGTTTTTTGTCCGTGATACTGGTCCAGGCATTGCCTATTCGCAGCAGCAAAAGATTTTTGAACCTTTTACGCAGCTCAAAAATGACAATGTGTCTACTTATTCTGGTACTGGTCTTGGACTAAACATTACAAAAAAATTGATCCACTTAATGAACGGTAAGCTTGTTCTCGAATCTCGCACAGAAGGTGATCATGGTTCTGAATTTTCTATGCAGCTCGAATACAAACCAGCCCAGTCACCTGAAAAAGTCACTGGCAAAAAAGCGGACAAAGAGCTTTTGCATGGGGGAACGATCCTGGTTGTGGAAGACAATGCGGTAAATCTTTTGTTGACCCAAAAGCTATTGGAAAAAATGGGTTTTAGTGTGCGCAGTGCCGGCAATGGCCTGGACGCATTGACTGTGCTGCAAAATGAAAAGGACATTCAGCTCGTGCTGATGGATATGCAAATGCCAGTATTGGACGGATATGAAGCGACTAGAGAAATCCGCAGGCGTGAAAAACAAATGAATCAAAAAAGCATACCGATCATCGCTTTGACCGCAGCAGCTATGCAGGGAGACCGTGAGGCATGTATTTTGGCCGGATGCAATGATTATATCACAAAACCGGTCAATTTGGAACAAATGGAAAATATTCTTGATAAATTTTTGACAGGATGAAAAAAAGAACGGGAAGGCAATGTATTTTTATGGAAAATAAGAAAAAAAAGAAAAATATGGAAAATATAGAAAAAAAAGAAGAAAAAGCGATTGAAAAAATCAATGAAAAATTCGCTGAAATTATTGATGAAAAATATGAGAAAAATTTCTCCGAGTCTGTGCCTTCTGTGTATGCAGACGCGAAAAATAAGGCAATGGAGGGCGCGGCACCTACGCATTATATCGCGGTCGGTGCCTCTGCCGGCGGTTTGGAGGCTATAGAGGATTTTTTTCGCAATATGCCGCCGAAAACGCATCTGGCGTTTATTGTTATCCAGCATTTGTCTCCGAATTACAAGAGCCTGATGGTAGAGCTTCTTTCGAAGCACACAGATATGCCAGTGTGCCGCGCCGATGATGGAATGTCTGTCGAAAAGAACACGGTGTATTTGATCCCGCCCAAAAAAAATCTGACTATTTTTCATGGTAAATTGTTGCTCAGTG
Organism: uncultured Leptospiraceae bacterium; assembly: GCA_964501965.1. GTDB lineage: Bacteria > Spirochaetota > DYNZ01 > DYNZ01 > DYNZ01 > CAZCVM01. The sequence goes on from CAZCVM010000025.1 coordinate 9,808, forward strand.
ATCAGCATAGTCAGCCAAGCGGCATGAATTTGCCTATAGATATTTTTTTTCGTTCCCTGGCCGAAGATCAGGGCGAACGGTCTATTGGTATTATTTTGTCCGGTACTGGAAGCGATGGAGTGCGGGGTATTCGCGCTATCAAAGAGAATGGCGGTATGGTCATGGTTCAAACAGAGGAAACCGCAAAGTTCAATGGTATGCCCCGCAGTGCCATTGCCACTGGTTTGACGGATTTTATCATGCCGGTAAATGAAATGCCGGACCAGTTGTTGTCTTATGTAAAGCATCCTTTTGTTACTAAATCGCAGAGATCGGATACATTGGTTACGGATGAAGATGTATTGAACAAAATTTTTTCCAAAATCAGAGAAAAGACAAAAGCGGATTTTACTTTTTATAAACCCAGTACAATGATCCGGCGCATTGAACGCCGTATGATGGTCAACCAGTTGAGTGATTTGCGGGAGTATTATCGTTTTTTTGAATCCACTTCTTCTGAGGTGCTGACCTTGTATCGGGATTTACTTATTGGAGTTACAAATTTTTTGAGGGATAAAGAAGCGTTTGAACTGTTAGAAAATGTGTATTTACCGGAGATTTTTTCATCGGCTCAAAGCGATGAGATACGTTTTTGGGTGGCTGGCTGTTCTACAGGGGAAGAAGCTTATAGCCTGGCCATTTTGTGTCAAGAGACGATGGATAAAATAGGCAAAAAAATAAAGGTTAAAATATTTGCTACAGATATTGACCAGGACGCGATTGCGCGCGCAGGCAATGGCATTTATCCAGAATCGATTGTGGCGGATTTGAATCCGACTTTGCTAAGCCGTTATTTCAATCGGCGGGAAGACAATTTTCATATCGTCAGCAATATCCGCAAAATGGTAGTTTTCGCGCAACACAATTTGATCAAAGATCCGCCGTTTACCAATATTTCTTTTATCAGTTGCCGCAATTTGCTGATTTATTTTCAGCCTATTTTGCAGCGCAAAGCCTTGGAATATTTCAATTTTTCTTTGAATCCAGGAGGATTATTGTTTTTGGGGTCGAGCGAAACCATTGGAGACATGAATGATTATTTTGATTCACTGAATCACAAATGGAAAATTTATCGCTCCAAGGGAAAACGTCATGTTACTGACGTAAGCGAAAGTATTTTGCGCAGTTCAAATAATGATATTCGTATCGGACGAAACGCTTTCGGGAAAAGTGGGCCGGCAACGCATTCCCAGGAGGATCGCATACTGGAACGTATATTGGATACTTTGAGTCAGGAGTATTTGCCGGTTGCTATCACTGTCAATCAAGACAACGCGATAATTCACAGTATCGGAGAGACTGGCCGGTATTTTCGTTTGCCGTCAGGCAAAATGCACAATGATATTGTTAAAATGGCGCAGCATGATTTGGCTATCCCCCTTGCCACGGGACTTCAAAAAGTTTTCAGAAAAAATGAAGAAGTATGGTACAACAATGTTCGCCTCAATATAGATGAAAAGATAATCAACGTGCAACTGCATATCAAACAAGTGCATGGCAAGAGGGGACAGGAGCCTTTGGCGTTGATTGTTATAAGTTCAAAATTGGATGATCAAAAAGATGTTGACGATAATAAAAAAAATTATGACCTGGGCAAGGAAGCTGAACAGCGGATTGCGGACCTGGAACAAGAGCTTCAATTTACCAAGGAAAATTTGCAAGCAACCGTGGAAGAGCTGGAGACATCGAATGAAGAGCTGCAGGCCACCAATGAAGAGCTTTTGTCCAGCAATGAGGAATTGCAAAGTACCAATGAAGAGTTGCAGTCTGTAAATGAAGAGTTGCATACGGTCAATGCCGAGCATCAAAGCAAGATTATTGAATTGACAGAACTAAACAATGACATGGACAATCTGCTGTCCACTTCCGGTATTGCCATTTTGTTTCTTGATGAAAATCTGGAAATCCGCAGATTTACGCCCAAAATCAAAGATATTTTCAGTGTGTTGGATACGGATTTGGGGAGACCATTTGATCATATTTCTCATGTTTTGATGGAAGAAGATCTGGTAAATATTATTCAGGGTGTACAATCATCAGAGATTATTTTTAGTAAGGAAGTAAGAACAAATGATGGTCAATGGTTTTTGTTGAAAATTTTGCCTTACCAGATAGCTCCGCAGCAATATTCGGGAATATTGCTGCATTTTGTGGATATCACCCGCCAGGTAGAATACCGCAAATCTTTGGAAAAAAGCGAAGAACGAAGTATTTTGGCCCAAAAAGTAGGCCGCATTGGTTTTTGGGACTTAAATTTAGTAACGAAAGAATTGGAATGGTCTGGAAACGTTGAAAGTTTATTTGGTTTGACCGATAAAATGTTTCCGGGCACATTTGATTTTTTTATCGGTCTGGTGCATGAACAAGATAGGGAATTTGTCGAAAAATCTATCAAGATTGCCATTGAAAAAGAAATGGAGTACAATATTGAGCATCGGATTATTTGGCCGGACAAGAGTGTTCATTGGATGCATGAAATAGGAAAAGTTTTTTATGACAAGGACGGCAAAGCGGTCCGCATGGTTGGAGTGGTGCGCAATGTCACGGATAAAAAGAAATTTGAAGAGTTGATGCAAAAAGAATCACTGGAGTGAATGAATTTCACTGCCGGGCACAAACGAAAAACCAAAGGGTTCTATACTATACCATGCAAAGGCATGGATTTCAAAAAATTATTAGAAGATGGGCAATAAATCAATGAGTACAATACTAATGGTCGATGATTCAAAAACCAATCTGAATTTAATGTATCAAATATTGCATACGCCTGACCGGCATTTTTCAATGGCCTGTTCAGCGAAACAGGCCATTGAGATCATTCAGACAAAAAAATTTGACGTTATTCTGATGGATGTTATGATGCCGGAGATGGACGGATTTGCATTATTTGATATTATTAAAAAACAAGGAAAGAACCAGACTACACCGGTTATTTTTATTTCCGCTGACACAAGCCATGAGAATATTATCAGGGTGTTTAGCAAGGGCGGCATGGATTTTATTGCAAAGCCGTTTCAGCCCTGGGAGGTGGAAGTTCGCGTCAATGCGAGGATAGAACAACAAAAAAATAAAGTATCTCAAATCCAAAAAGTGGTCAAAAATTTGAATGATCATGGATTCACGGAAGATGAAATAATGGAAATCTTGTCACCTTTTGTGTCGGATTTGCCTGATTGAAGACGTTTGTTGACGGGGGAATTTGGTTGTGCAAGATTTTTATCGACGCGATATAACATACTTGCGATTGTCAATAACAGATCGCTGCAATTTGCGATGTACCTATTGTATGCCGGAGCAGGGCGTAACATCGTTAAGCCACGACGCGGTTCTTCGTTTTGAAGAATTGGAATTTTTGCTAAATATATTTCAGCGTCTTGGTGTCCGCAAGCTGCGCTTTACCGGCGGCGAGCCTTTGGTCAGAAAGGACTTTGTTGATTTTTGGGCAAAGGTAAACGGATTGTTTGAAACAACTCATCTGACTACAAATGGAGTCCTTTTGAACAAATATTTGCCGGTCCTGGAAAAAATCGGTGTTTCCAGTATCAATTTGAGTTTGGATACTTTGCGCAAGGAAAGATTCCTGCAAATTACACGAAGAGATTATTTTGACCAGGTTTATGATTCCTTATTTCAATTGATACACAGTTCTATACCAGCCAAACTGAATTGTGTGGTTCAAAAAGGAATCAATGATGATGAAATATTGGATTTTGTTTTCTTGGCCAGGGACTATGATATTGAGGTTCGCTTTATAGAAGAGATGCCGTTTAATGGTATGGGTATAACAAATTCTATAGTGCAAAGTACTGCAATTTTAGCTTTGATTCAAAAATATTTTCCGGATAGTTCAGAAATTCCAACTCAGCCAGATAAGACGCATAGTACGGGTTCTTGTTTGACTGGGTCTTGTCCTACTTTTTTTTCTTCCGCGCGTGTGTTTCAGGTTCCCGGTTTTAGGGGGCGGGTCGGTATCATTCCTTCCTATTCCAGGTCTTTTTGCCAGGGCTGCAATCGTGTCCGTTTGACAGCACTGGGTCATTTGAAAAGATGCTTGTATGATCCGCACACTCTGGATTTGCGGGCATTGTTGCGCGCAGATACTACGATAACCGAAGCAGCCATTGTGGCAGCTATACAAAGTTATATCGCCGGCAAAAAGCTCAATGGCATAGAGGCTGAGCAAAATAATTCGCGCTTGGGCGATTATGTCTCCAAAGATTCCATGTCCGTTATTGGCGGATAAATCTGCGCATATTTCCTATGTATATCACTCAGGTAGTGTATCTATATAGTATGTATAGAAAACCTATAAAAAATCATGGAAATAATCTCCATTTTTTAAAAATTTTTTCCTTTTTAGGATTTTTAAATAACTATGTTTTAAATAACTATGTTTTCCCA
>CAZCVM010000026.1:0-13588 GCA_964501965.1 uncultured Leptospiraceae bacterium
AAATTTAATAAAATGTAGAACTTAAAATATGAATAACAAAATAACCACCAATAATTCATGGAAATATACATTGAAAAATATAAACAATATAGAAAACATAAAAAATAGTAAGAGTTTATTTAGAAATAAAACAAAACAAAAATTCTCTCACAAGCTGAGATTTGGACTCTTTCTTCTATTAATAAGTTCATTTTCCAGTACACTGGCAGCAGAAACATATACTGCGCCAGAATATGTAAATCCCAGCAGTTATTTATCGCCATCCTATTTATTGCGTGCGCCCATTGGGGGGTCCAATGCGGGATCCGGTGCGTACCTAAGCCGCACCAATGATTTGAGTACTGTTGTCATCAATCCAGCTTCTTTGGGTTTTATCCGCCATTGGCAATTTCAATTGGGGCATCGGGATGAGTTGGCAAAAGTGGACTTCAATTCTTTTGTAACCAATATTCCATTTACTCGCTCCAGTTTATCAGTCTTTGGAGTATATGGCCATGTGTATGACTATGAGAATACATATTACAATGTACCAGACAATCCTTTCAAAAAATTTCGCGCGGGTTATGCTGGATTGGGATATGGGCACAGTATATTGGGAGACACTATTTCGATTGGGGGCAATGTCAAATGGTTGTCCGGTCACGCTGATACCCAATACAATGGTTTATTGATTGATTTAGCAGTTCAATCGAAATATGACCTGTCAAAGCTTAGAAATATATGGAATGTTTTTTATTATTTGCCGGAAATGACGGTGAGTTTTGTTGCAGCCAATATTCATCCTCAATTTGCCAGTAGCGATTCTGATCAGGATGCGGATGCTTCGCCGAGCAAAGAATTCAAAGACAAGACGGATAGTTATGATTTTGGCATTAGTTTGACTTATCCTCACCATTTTGCTTTGCATTTGGATTTTATTAACCCCAGGGATATTGGCGATTCAAGTGTGCGTTTTGGGGTGGAAGTATGGCCAGCGTATTTTTTGGCGTTGCGGACTGGAATCAGTACGCCGTATTATAAAGATAAAATGTATTCTTTTCATGCCGGTATTGGCATTGGCCATTTGTTTTCTCAATCCAATCGAATATCGGTGGAGTTAGGTTTTCAAGCGGACATGCATCACAAAACGCAAATAGAGCGCAGACATCAGTTTTCAGTGGTAAGCTCATTGGGCGGGTGGAACTATACAGCACGTCACGCAGATGATTCGCCAGTAAAAATGACTCGATTGATTAATGATGCAAATGGCTTACAAATAGCAGATACAAAATCCAAAACAGATTCCAAGCCTGCAACAGCGGATAGCGGCTGGGGCATTGTTGAGACAGACAAAAAACCAGGTGTGACCATTCAAAGGCCTGCCCGGAAATGGGATATTGGGATTTTTCAATATCGCGGATACAGCGGGCAAGGTAAAGGCGGCGAATTTTTAGCGGAACGTATCACCAAATCAATAATTCAGGCAACGTTAAGCACCCAGCTCGTCAAATTGATTCCTGCCTGGAAACAAAAGAAGATTGCCCCCCAATTAAAACGTGAATGGGGTGAAAGTAATGAAAAATATTTCCACCGGTTGGGGACAACATTGGGAGCGGATTATTTGCTTGTGGGTGTAGTGGATATGCGCGGTTCCAGCGGGTTTATCATTCAGTCCCAGTTATTTGAAGTACAACGCAAAAAATTTGTGCTTAGCTATCGCAGTCAAGGTGATCAAAATGCGATTGAAGATAGTATGCGTACACACCTCAATGAATTTAAGGAAAAATTTGTTAAAGTGGTTCAAAAGAAAAAGACCGCGATACCAACAGGTATGTAATAGAAAAAATAATATTTCAACACAAAGGCTAATGATATTATGATTGGTATAAATATGATAAAAGCAAAAGCAACTAAAAATACAAGGAAAATTTTTCGGCATATTTTTCTGGTGCTGTTTTTTAGTGCAGCCATGGTGTTTCAGACACAGGCCTATGAATTTTCCGGCATGACATTCAATTTGATGCATTCAAGCGGCACAAATTTTTATGGTTTGGGTTTTTTTACGTCAGATAAAAAGTTTTCCGCTGGATTTACATTGCTTTTACCTACGCAAGCTTATGCATCATTGATGGACAGTGATGAACGGGACAAAACCCCGGATACGCATTTATGGAATAGGGATTATCCTTTTTATTCTTTTGAGTTTTTCAGTCAGTACAATTTTATCCGTGCGACAAGAAGCAGTTTTTTTGTGGGTTTTAGCATGATGCCTTTGATATTGACAAAATATATGTACAGTTTTTCAGGTGGTATGGAGTTTTTTCAATCAGAAAGTGTTCGTTTTGTGTTTGAATACAAACATATTTTTACAAATTATGCTACCACTTCAGAAGGTAAGTCATCCCATTTGAACCGCATTGCGCAAGGACCGACTTTTACATTTGCCATCAAATATGCGTTTTTGGGGTCAAAACGTAAGGTTGTGACGGAAACAAAAAAACGCAAAAAAATTCAGTCCAAAGGACCAGAACCAAAGAGACCGCCTAGGCGCAAAGAGGATATTACCTGGGATCAATAATGGGATCAATAAAAGGATTAACTAAAAATTAGAAAAAAGCCCGAGATTTTTGTAGGAAGACAATATTGGGAAGCATGATCGAGATATGGGACCTCGATATTATCGAGGAGATTTGATCAAAAAATATTATAAAGGAAATCTGTCGAAGAAATTTTATCAAGGAAATTATATTGTATGAAGCATAGCAAAAACACAATAAATTCAAAAGCAAAGATAAATTTATTTTTTTTATTTTATGGATTAACAAAAATTGGATTAAAAGCAATGACAATTAACACATTTGGTTCAAAAATTTCAGCAATGATTTCACGATTAATGAAAAGATTGAGTTTGCAAAATAGATATGGCCGGGTTTTGGCTATTTGGGTGCTGTCTATAGGCATTTTGTTGCCCACATTGTCTGCGTCAGCAGCTACTGGTGTCAAAACAGAATTTGATTACAAACCTAGAAGCTTTGTGCCGTTATTTTTTCTGGGTTCCCAATTTAGAAGTCAAGACTATATGCAAGGTTCAGATATTGTCGAAACACTGGGATTGGGCGGCGGATTTTTGTACCATGCGCCGGCAGATAAATTTTGGAAAGGCCACAAGTTTTTTTATTATTATTTTGATGGAGAATTTCAACAGGAATGGAATCCAGGCCGGCAAGACGATCCATTCAATTTTCAATTTGTATTCAATCCTGGTATAATGATTCGTAGTTATATACCTTTCATGAAAATTTTTTATGGAGCAGGATTGTCTTTTCGTCTGGGCTCATCTGATTTTGAGCCCTGGGGAGTTTATGGACAGGCTGGCATTGAGGTTTACCGCGTATTTCTTTCTTTTCGGTTGGTGGGTTCTCCTGGAGAAGGCATTGTTCATAACGAAATACGTTTAGGATATATGTTTACTCCCACGAGAAAACAATGGAGAAACTAGAGTGATGAGGAATACAAATATGTGCAACAATCAAAGTGATCTAAATATGAAAGAAATATATTCTAAAACAAATAAAATGACTAAACAGACAAACAATCATGCTAGCAAGCAAGCAATAAAAAGAAATTTAATAAAAAGAAATGCAATCATTAAAGTATCCGCATTTTTTGTTTTTCTAGCATTGGGGCAGGGGCTTTTTGCCGGAGAATATACTAACCGGCTGGTGCGCATTGGTCAAGCTGAGTACAAAGCTGAAAAAAATGAAAAATTGACTACAGTGCAGGTTTTCAATGAAGCTGTCAAATATGCCATACAAGATGCTGAAAACCAGGGGCAAGCCGTGATCACTGGTGCGTCTTCAATGACTGATTTGAATATTGACAGTATGTGGGTCAAAAAGAAAGCGAATCTGCAAGTTGTGGATGTGGTTATTTTGAAAAAAGAATTTGTGAATAATGACCGCCGCCATGTAAAGGTCAAAGTGCAAGTCACCTTTGATTTTTTGAATGTGCCAAAGTTTATGCATGAATACGATAAAACCGTGACAGGTGCGACTTTGCGGACAATGGCAGTGCCTGGCTGGGGTCAGCTTTACAACAATACTTATGTCACAGGCGTATTGTATAGTATTTTATTTGGATTTCTTTATTACAATTATATATTGGAAACAGATCGCTTGGCGCAAATGCCCGGTCATGCGGGAATAGGCAACGCGACTCTGGCGCAGCGGGATGCTTATGAGGCCAGGGAAAGAAACATTGTAATGCGGTATCAGGTTCCAGCGATAGCTGTGTGGGCTTTTGCTATATCAGAAGCAGCAGCGTCCCGGTCTCTGGCGCGGATAGGTTTGCGCAATCTAAAAACTGTGTACCAATTGGGAGATTACAATTATGTAAGACAAACCAATGAAGAAACATTAGTGATTGATTTTTATTTATTTCATTTAAGGTTTTAGAAAATTTTATTTATCATATTATAAAGCTCATAAATATAGCTCATAAAAGGATGATTTGTATGTCAAACAAAGATATAAGCAAAAATACACGGAAATTATTCCCTGAAAAATGGATTTTGCTGACCGGAATGTTCGTCATGATGGGGATGTTAAGTACTTCTGTTTTTGCTCAGGAATTTGTCTCCACCAAGCGTACAATTCGTATCACAGACGCTATTGGTGAAGGCAGCACTAAAGAAGTTGCTAGAAACAATGCGCTGCATGATGCAGAGCAAAAGGCTTTGCGGCGAGTAACCAGTACATTTCGTCACATTATCAGTGAAGCGAAAATGGGTGAATTGGGCGACAAAAAAATTATTGAAGAAGTGCACGCAAAGATTATTGATAAACCGGATATTCGTCATGAAGAGTATCCTTTTTCCAATCCTCATGTTTGCATTATGGATGTGTATATCACGGTCCGGTTTTTGGATTTGGATTTTTTTGCTGAGGAAATCAAAAAAACCGCTGAAGGAGCTTGTATCCGGTCTTTATTTGTCGCCGGATGGGGGCAAGGCTACAACCGCAACTATTTTGGTGCTATCGTCAATTTTGGTGTCACTTATGGAGCATTGGGTTATGGCTATTACCGTGAAAAGCAAATCAGCCAATCAAGGCAAAACTATTTGAACGCGCGTGACCCTCGAAGTGCGGAAAGAGCATACAAAAAAATGCAAAATGATCGCAATGTCAGCCGCGCAATGTACGCGCTGGGTTTTTTGGCATGGGCATATAGTGTCTGGGATGCTTTTGAAGATAGAGCAAGGGCCAATGATGTCATGGATGAGGTACATCGCAAATTTTTCAAGAGTATGCCGTATACCCGTCATGATTCATTTATGCAGGAGCTGATGTATCAGACAAAGCCGCAGTGGTGATTTTGGAAATTAGGCCATTTGGGGAGATTTGATGGTTGGGAAGCGGTAAAAATTGGAAGCGTTAATAATAAAAACAAATAAGAATAATTGAAATTAAAGTAACAAATAGAGTAATAGTATGAAAAACAAAAATTTTTGGATTCAAATCAATAAGCAAAACAAGCCGATTTCTCTGGTATCTTATTTTTTACCCTTGTTTTTGATCCTGCAATTTCTCACACAAGGATGCTTTTTTGGTTTTGAAAGTATGCAAGAGCCAAGAAACAATCCATTGGACCCGCTGTACCATGCCCAGGAAGGCCGGTTGACTTTGTATGAACCCCAATTGGTTGCCGGCGAAGTCAAAGTATTATGGAAATTGAAGGAAAAATCAATTGTAGGTTCGGATTTTACTTTTACTGTGTATCATTTTAGCGCAGCCCAACTGGAATCTGTGATAGAGACTTTGAACAAAGGTAATGATCCCAGTTCTTTAATGAATCCATTGTCGCCTCAGCCCAAAATGGATACAGAAAAAGACGCAGAATTTCGATATTTTGTTCACTCTACCAGTGTAAAAACATATTATGTGGTCAAGTTTTTGACTAAAGATTCGGAAGATCCGAATTTTTCAAATATTGTGGTTTATGAACCAAATTAAGAAAAAGCATAATAAAGCTGAATGAACGAAAAAAATAAAATTTATTTTAAATTAGAAGATTAGAAAACATTAGTGAGAAAAATATGATATTCACAACAAAATTTTACGCAACAATCTTAGATATGTATCCATTCCAGATTTTCTACAAGATTTTCTATAATTATTTTTCCGCGAGCCAAAAACGCGAACACCGTTTTGCAGGTTTTCTTGAGCAAACTTTTCCCGGATTGGCAGCATTGGTTTTATTGTGCGGTGTGGTTTTATTTTTGGGAACTGCACAGGTCGCAGCCCAACCCGCAAAGGATTCCAAGAACAATAAAGATAAAAAAATTGATACTACTTACAGACCGGACGACGCAGACAAAGGCATGAAAAAAGAATTCAAAAGAGTCGGAACAGTGACCTTTACTTTGCAAGGCGGTGTGCAAAATATTACAAATCATTTGGAGCATTCTACCACTGGTGAAAGAAGAGATATCATTATCGATGATTTTGGTGCTCTTTATTATACTGTCATACTTGGTTTGCGTTTTGGTACGCATGCGCAAGGCTGGGAAAATATCAATAATGGTTTTCGTTACAATCGAAGCAACAAAGGGTTTTTTACGGATTTTGAATTTGGAATTAAGACTTACAATTTTGGCGGAAAAACAGCGGATTATGCTTATTATCCGACACAGTTTACGATCCAACACGCGGGCGGGCCCAATACTTTGACCGATAGACTGGGCAATGTCGTTGATAGTCATGTGATCACTCTCGCGGAAAGAACAAAAGTCGGCGATAATATGGTAGCGATTTTTCCATGGCAAACCGTTGTGGGAGGTCAAGTTGTAGATGATCCGTCGTATGATCCATTATTGAATGATAAAGATGATTTGTACCATATCATGGGAATCAATACTGGCGATACAAATGTTAGACAAATGCTCGAAAGTCATGGCGCGGCAGCTACAAAATCAATGACTATTTTTATCAACTCGTATTATCATTTCAATTTCTTTCATTGGATGTTTGGTTTGGTCGGATTGGATCTTGGCACTGTGTTTGATTCGTCCATTGGTCTGTCGTTCCGGCTCAACCGATATGTGGATATTACAGATTTCAATAGATTTGTTTCATACAACAATGACAACTTTACCGGCAATATTGGAGTTATCACGCGCAATTATATAAATTTTGGTAAAAAATTGCGCACTAAGTTGAGTTATATGTTTCCAATTGTTGGTTTTTTTGTAAACCGATTGCAAATGGATGATCTGAATGCCGAGGAACATATCGCGGAAATTGCTGTTGAGTACTATGCGGTATCATATATATATTTGAGTGTTGGATTCCAATATAGTTATTATCCATTCAATTCCAAAAGCGCGGAATCGGTGATTCGTACCCAGCCTGAAGGCGGGGACGCAGAAGTGATTGATGGACTACGTCCGGTAGGTAGAGGGATCGTTTTTACGGATGGTCAATACAACCATGGTTTCAATCAGATCAGACGCGATGCCTGGGAAATTTATTTTGCGGTAAGCTTTGATCTGAACTTATAATGTTTAAAATTGTTTTTTTCAGTTCATGGCATTTTTTACGCCCGCTCTTGCGTTCGTTTGGGGGAGTTTTACCGCTATTGGCAACAATCACAATCACAATGTTTTTCGTGATAAATTTCAATGGCCCATTGATAGCCGAACCATGGAAAGCACCTGATTCGCTACATAGTGTGACATTGGATGTGCAATATGGGGAATTGCGCAAAATCCATTTTACTCCGAAAAATATTTTTGGAGTTAAGCAACATGAGGCCCATCATCATCATCATCATCAGTATACTGGTCAAAGCCTTTATCCTTTTGACATGATTTTAAGTTTTTATGAGCGTCATATAACTGTTTTGAACGCTTCTTCATGCAGATATCATCCTACCTGCTCGGGGTATACCAAAGAATCGCTGCAAAAACATGGTCTTTTTTTGGGCCTAATGATGGGTGCTGAAAGATTAATGCGCTGCCATGAATACCAGGATGATGACGTAAATGATCCGGTCCGTCTATGGTGATCCATAGTATCCATAGTATCCATAGTATCAAATCAGTAACAATCAATCAATTGAGGTCAAAATGGAATTTTTCAAGATAAAATTATTATTGAATAAAATGCAATTAATATTGTTTTTTGGAATAACCATTATGTTTTGGCTCCGACCAGTATTCGCGCAGCCTGAATCTTTGCCAGCGATAGCTTTTCAACATCCGAAGCAGATTTTGATTTTTGCGGATCATCTTTTTGGTCAGGGCGATTATTACCGTGCAATTACGGAATACAAAAGAGCCTTGTTTTATTTCCCAACGTATGAAAAAAAGGATTTTATACATTATCGAATTGGTAAAAGTTATTATTTGGGAGCGCGTTATCGGGCAGCATTGCATTATCTGGCACCATTAACAGAAATAAATAATAAAGATATTCGGCTGGATGTAAAAAATTTAGTTGGCCTGAGTTATTTGTACCGCAAAGATTATTTGGGCTCAGAGCGGGTTTTTCAGGAAATCATTCAGGAATTTCCAGATACAAAGAATCGGGATTATTATTCTATCCTGGTATCTATGTCCCAGCTAAATAGGTTACAGTTTGAGCAATCTCTGGCAAGTTTTGATCAATTTGCGAAGGACTTTCCTCAAAGTCAGTTTATATCTTTGGCTCGCAAAGGCAGTGCTGCTAGTAAAGATATTTTGGATTTTAGTCCCAGGTATCCGTGGCTCGCAATGTCTCTGTCTGCGGTGATACCTGGTACCGGACAAATGTACAACCGAGAATGGAGCAATGCGTTTGTAGCTTTTGTTTTCAATGTTACATTGGGTTTTTTGGCGGTCAATAGTTTTTTGAAAGATGATCTGGTAGGCGGAGGTATTTTTTCGTCGTTATTTTTGACCTTTTATGTGGGCAATATTTATCAATCTCGTAGGTCTACGATAAAGTATAATGAAGAATTTGTGCGACGCAATGTTGAAGCAGTCAACAAACAATTTGAACGTCAAAAATTTTATGAGCAAAAAAACAAAAATAAACAAAAATAAACTAAAAGAAATCAAATGTAAAAAGTGTTTGGATTCCCTTTGTTTTTATATTATGTAGAAAATCCGCGATAATCTGTTTTTGATACAACCCCTTTACGGACAGCACTAGGTCTCCGTGCTTTACCTTGGGCAGGGGCTGATAGGCCTTGCCCAATAAAACAATGATTTGCAATGTATTTTTATTTTTGGCTGTGCTAGTTGTTTGGAGCGCGTGATATTGAGATTCATGTATGATGGTGATTTTGTAGGTGGTCGCTTCTTGACTAGATGTATTCTCGCTGATTGGAAATTTCATTTTATGAATCAGTTGCCGAAAATATGGCAATGAAGAATGGATTTGTACTTTGTGTTTTTGCTTTGAGTGAATGTATTGTTTTTGGTTTTGCCATTGTTCGCTTTGATAAATGGAATGGATACTGTTTTGCAAGATTTTTTTTCTGACGCATTTTCTGGAGCGATATATATTTTTGAGTAGTGATAGATCAGTGTTTTGATAATACAGATATAGTTTGGCGGCAATGGTTTGGATGACTCTTGACCGCAAAGTCTCTGGAGTGATGATATTTTGTTGGATAGCGAAAATCAATTTTTTTTGAACTGCCTGGATTTGTTTTAGAGAACCAGTATGAATGATTATGTTGGCACCGGCCAAGACTGATTGTACCTCTGGAGGCATATTGTGCCTGCTATAATGGTTTTGAATAGCGTTCATTACCAGATCATCTGTAATGATCAAACCATGAAATTTCATTTTGTGTCGCAACAAGTCCGTTAGTATTTTGCCGGAAAGTGTGGCCGGTTGGGAATCAATTTTGGGAAACAAGATATGAGCGGTCATTATGCCGGCGGTGGATGCTTTTGGTTTCGGATTTTGATTTTGGGTCAAAGTATCTTGAGAATCAGTGGAAGATTTATTTTCCGCAAAGAAATGAAACGGGATCAATTCCATGGCCCGGAGTTGATCAAGGGATTTTTGGATCACGGGTAAAGCTTTGTGGGAGTCAATGTGCGTATCGCCGTGACCGGGGAAATGTTTTGCGACACTAAACATTTGTGCCGCTTGAAAGCCTTGGATATAAGTGGCAACATGGGCGGCAACCCGTTGGCTGGTATGGTGGTAACTGCGAGTGCCTATGACTGGATTGCGTGGATTGTTGTTAATATCTGCGACCGGCGCCAAATTCATGTTGAGACTATACGCGCCGAGTTCTATCCCTGTGATAGTGGCTGCTTTTTGAGTCCAAATGGTTTGGCTGCTGCGGCCCATGGTAAAATTGTCTGGAAAAAGGGTCATGGATTTAGTAATTCGTATGACTTTGCCGTATTCCTGATCTGTGGTGATAAAAAGAGGCGGAAGACCTTGTCGCAATGTTTGGATTTGCATGGAGAATAGCCATTGCCTTGTCTGGTCAAAGCTGGACAGATTTTTTTTGAACAAAATAATACTTCCTGGATATACGGATTTCAATTTTTTTTTATTTTGCGCGGATAAATAATTGTCCGGCAATGTGACCATGAACAATTGACCAATTTTTTGTTTTAGAGTCATATTGTCGTAAATTTGTCGCGCTTGTTTGAAAGCTATGGATGACAATGTTTGCCTGGAAAGAGTTTTTTTTTCAGATTGGCAACCAATTGTCAATAGTATAGAAAATACAACAATGTAAAGGGGCATGGTTTTTTTTGTAGACATGATTGGATCCTTGTTTAGATGATTGTTGTTTTCATTTTTGAGAGCTTTTATGGTACGCGGTGCAAAATGGCAGAAGCTTTGTCTTTTTGTCCGAGTTGTAAATATATATTCGCAATTTCTTTTAAGTAGCCTTTATTTCCCGATAGCTTGTAAGCCGCAATAAAATTTTCTTTGGCAAGTGTCCATTTTTGCAATTTTTTGTGTGTTTTGCCGCAATGCGCCAGGAGTTTTTCAGATGTTTGGATACTGAGTATATGATCGCGGCAAAAATTGCTTGCCTTGGTAAAGTTTTTGGTTTGGTAGTAGCTAGTCAAAATAATGAGAGATTTTTCTTCCATAGCAATGGCTTGGACCCAGGCGGATTTTTCAAATGCTTGCAAAATACCAATGGCATGTGAATAATGACCAGTGGCAAATAAAGCCCGCAAGCAATGAGGAGACAAAGTTTTGTGGTGCCAAATTTTATGAGAATGGTTTTGGATGCTAAATACAATGGATTTGCCGTACCCTAAATCGCCGCGATACCACTCATCAGCCATAGATTGGCAAAACAATAAAGCCTTTGCGTTCATGTCCCATGCAAAATAAAACTGGAAAAGGTGTCGCAGCAAAATTGGGTGAACACCATGAGATAGGATTTGTTGTTGGATTTTTTCAAGGGTTTTTTGAATTGTGATTTCAGCCTGGGCAGATCCCTGGATTTTTCTTCGTACCGAAAGAATGGTTTCAGGTTGTTGTAGGATGTTTATCAATGAACGCGCTTTTTTATCATTCATTATGGGAACATTTTGGGAAATGCGCTGTTTTGTCGTGTTGGACCAGATATTTTTGAAGAAAAAAACATAGCCAGTGATGCCCAAGCCAATACCAATAAAAAAGAATAGCAATATGAGAATAAATTTTTTTTTTGGTTTCATTTTTCTGCTTTTGGAATTTATTTTTTGATTTATATTGAATGATATTGAATATTTTGGAATTTGAAAATTTTTCTAAAGACAATAAACTAGACGGATTTTTATTGTGACAAGTAAATATTGAATAATTTTTAGAATTTTTACAAATATACGTAAGAGTGAAAATAGAAGTAGTCTTAGTATAAAAGGACACGGAAAGGAAATCTGGATGAATATAGCTGTGTTGATGGGAGGGCCCAGCAATGAGCACGATATATCATTGCTTACCGGACAAAATGTGGTGCAGCAATTGGATGCGGGAAAATATCGGGTTTTGCCAGTTATCATTGAACCCAAAGGTCCGAATCCATTGTGGATCATGGATGAATATTTGACAGATGCCCAATCCTGGCAAGCCGGGCCATGGTTGAAAAATCAATCCAATGCGAATAAAATATCCGCTATGGATGCAGGCAAGGAATTGCACCACCGCCAAGTGGACAAGGTGTTTTTGGCTATGCATGGAAAATTTGGTGAAGACGGTACGATCCAGCATTTTTTGGATACCATTGGCTTACCGTATACCGGCAGTAAAGGCGGGGCGTCTGCTTTAGCTATGCACAAAGCCGCTAGTAAAGCCTTGTGCCAGTCAAAAGATTTGGCTATGGCATTGGATTTGCAAATCACTCAGAAAGAATGGCATTTGGCTGATGAAATAAAACGCAAAATTTGGGTTGATCAGGCAAAAGCATTGGGAAATAAAATTGTTATCAAAGCTATGGATTCTGGATCAAGTCTGGATATGCAAATTTTGGATATAGATGGCGATCAAAAATCATTGGATAGCATTTATCATACATTGGAAAATATTGTTGAGAATTCTGATGTCATCATCGAAGAATATATTCAGGGAAAAGAAGTGACATGCGGTGTTTTAGAAATACGCAAAAATGGCTGCAGTGAGCCGATACCGTTAGCAGTAACAGAAATTATTCCCAAGGTTAATGGTTTTTTTTCATACCAGGCCAAGTACAATGCGCAATTGTGTCAGGAAATAACTCCGGCTCCTTTGCTGCCGGTCTGGACAGAGAGAATCCAGCAACAAGCAGTGCGCTGCCATTTGGCACTGGGATGCGGCGGTTATAGCAGATCAGATTTTATTTTAACGGAAGAACGATTGGTATATTTGGAAACCAATACATTGCCTGGAATGACTGATACTTCTCTTTTGCCACAGGGGGCTGCCAGTATTGGTATAACTTTTCCGAAATTGCTCGACCATATTCTCGAAAACGCAGTTTCCAGATAAAAAGACTTGTCACAGCGATAGATAGAATAAGTAAAATATAAAAGGATTAAAAATTGACTAACAAAAAGAATTTGATGAATGGAATTGACTAATCAAGAATACAAGGAAAATGACCATCCAGTGCCGGAAGTGGTTCCTATAGAAAACGATGGTTATTTTTTTTTCGGTGCTGCTTTGCTGGGATACTATCCAGAATGGTATATTCGAGAAGGTGTTTTGCTTTCTATCCAGAAAGGAAGGATTCAAGAAATCTGTACCGGGCCGGACGCGTTAAGGCAAGCACGCCGGCAACCAAAAAATTTGGTCCAATATTTTCCAGATTTATTGTGTATCCCAGGTTTTATCAACGCGCATATTCATTTGGAATTGTCTGCGCTAAAGCGTGCCATTGCGCCTAAGAATGGTATGATTGATTTTATCTCATCAGTGATCCATGAAAGAAAAAAAATAACTTTGCAAGAGTATCAGATTGGACTCAATGATGCATTGCGGCAATTGATCACTGGCGGTTGCTTGATGGTTGCTGATACTGCCAATGAGACAAAGCATTTGCCCTGGTTGTTGCAAACTCCGTTGCGAGGTTTGCTTTTTTTGGAAGTTTTGGGCCTGGACCCGGATCAGGCCCGGGGCAT
>CAZCVM010000027.1:0-10092 GCA_964501965.1 uncultured Leptospiraceae bacterium
AAAGGGTTATTTTAATGCCAAAATTATGTACGGAGAGGACCGCCTAAAAAAACCTCTGCTTCGAGTGGATGAAAACGGCAATTTTAGCAAAAAGGGCAAATTTCAACCAGTGACATGGAAGCGAGCCTATGACGAGATGGAAAAGCAAATGCGGCAAACCTTAAAAGAACTTGGTCCGGAGGGGATCAGTTTTTTTGGTTCAGGACAGCATACCATTATGGAAGGGTATGCCGCTGTCAAAATGATGAAAGCCGGATTTCGTTCTAATAATATTGATCCCAATGCACGCCATTGTATGGCTTCCGCAGTGGTCGGTTTTATTCAGACCTTTGGCATTGATGAGCCAGCAGGCAACTACGACGATATTGAGTTGACTGATACTATCGTGACTTGGGGCGCGAATATGGCGGAAATGCATCCGATTCTCTGGTCGCGTGCCAGTGAACGGAAGCTTTCCGCACCGGACAAAGTTCGGGTTATCAATTTATCGACTTATACCAATCGTACTTCTGATTTGGCGGATACAGAAATCATTTTTAAGCCGAATACAGATTTAGCTATATGGAATTATATTGCACATGAGATTGTCTTTAATAATCCGGATGTCATAGACTGGAGTTTTGTCAAAAAATATACAGAGTTCGTCACGGGGCATGTGGATATTGGTTATGGTATGCGCAACCCGGATCATGACAAATTTAGCATCAAGGAAAGAGAGACAGTACAGCATCAAGTACAGAAAGAAGTTTCTGATGCGGAAGGGAAGTCTTTGGCTTATGCTGGCTACCAATCTGGTGATACCATGAAGATGAACCATGCCGCTGCTGCAGGAAAACACTGGCTGATTTCTTTTGAAGAGTTCAAAAAAGGATTGAAACCTTACAATTTGGAGTATGTGGCCGAATTGGCCAAAGGGGATATTGATGAATCATTGGGATCTTTCAAAAAGAAACTTAAACAGCTAGCCGCTCTTTACATGGAAAAAGACCGCACCGTATGTTCTTTTTGGACTATGGGCATGAATCAGCATACACGGGGTTCTTGGGTGAATGAGCAATCTTATATGGTACACTTTTTGTTGGGTAAGCAGGCCCAGCCCGGCAACGGTGCGTTTAGCCTTACCGGACAGCCGTCAGCTTGCGGAACGGCGCGAGAGGTTGGAACCTTTGCCCATCGACTGCCGGCAGACATGGTGGTAACCAACGCCCAACACCGGAAATTTTCCGAGGATATATGGAAGATTCCTCAAAACACACTCAACCCAAAAGTCGGCTCCCATGTTATGAAAATCCATCGCGATATCGAAGACGGCAAAATCAAATTTGTGTGGATCGCCGTGAATAATCCATACCAAAATACTGCCAACGCCAATCATTGGTTAAAAGCCGCCAGAGAAATGGATAACTTTATTGTATGCAGCGAAGTTTATCCGGGCATTTCAGCTAAAGTATCGGATCTTATTTTGCCTACCGCTATGATTTATGAGAAGTGGGGGGCCTATGGCAATGCTGAGCGGCGAACCCAGCATTGGATTCAACAAGTAACCCCAGTGGGCGAAGCCATGTCGGATACTTGGCAATATTTTGAGTTTGCCAAGCGTTTTCAGTTAAAAGATGTCTGGACGAGTCAAAAAATTTCTGGTCTTGAAGGCGGCTTGCCAGATGTCTTGGAGAAGGCAAAAAAGATGGGCTATTCGCCTGAGGATACCTTGTATGAAGTATTGTTTGCTAACAAAGAGGCCAAGGAATTCAAATGGCCTGACCCTGTGGGCAAAGGTCGATTGAATTCAGAAGTCATCGGCGATAAGCGCGGAGTGATTGGATCGGATGGCAAAAAATTTAACGGATACGGCTTTTTTGTTCAGAAATATCTCTGGGAAGAATATCGCAAATTTGGTTTGGGCAAGGCCCATGATTTGGGTGAATTTGATATTTATCACAGCGTTCGGGGCTTGCGGTGGCCGGTTATTGACGGCAAGGAAACCCTGTGGCGTTTTAATGCGAAATATGACGTTTATGCCCAAAAAGCAAAAACCGGTGATTTCGCCTTTTATGGCAAGGCACTTAAAACTTTGCCGCAAGGGACTTTGACGGGAGTTTCTGCGGGCAAAGATAAAAAGAGCATGCCGAATAAGGCGAAGATATTTTTTCGACCGTATATGGACCCACCCGAAATGCCGAACAAGGAATATCCTTTTTGGCTGTGTACTGGGCGGGTGCTGGAGCATTGGCACAGTGGAACCATGACCATGCGTGTTCCAGAGCTCTATCGTGCAGTTCCAGAGGCTTTGTGCTATATCCATCCCAAGGATGCTAAGGAGAATGGTCTGGCTGATGGGGATCTTGTTTGGCTTGAATCTCGCCGAGGTAAGGTTAAGGCACACCTGAAGACTCGAGGGCGCAATCGAGTACCTCGAGGCTTGGTTTTTGTGCCCTGGTTTGACGAAAAGGTTTTTATCAATAAGGTGACTTTGGATGCAACTTGTCCAATATCCAAACAGACTGATTTCAAAAAGGCGGCTGTTAAGCTTTACAAAGTCTCTTCGGAGAAGCTATGATGACCACTCGAAGACAGGCATTTAAGAAAGTATTCGATATTGGTAAAAATATCGGCTTTGGTGGTTTGCTTTGGGGCTTGGCGAGCCAGGAGGCAGCTAAAGCGGATATACCCTTGCGTCCCCCTGGAGCACCGAACAAAGACAAAAGATTTGTCCAGTCATGCACAAAATGCGGCAAGTGTGTTGAAGCTTGCCCCTATGATTCTTTGAAATTGGCCTCTATAGGCGACGGCAAAGTGGTGGGCACTCCGTATTTTGAGCCAAGGGCTGTCCCTTGTTATATGTGCGAACCAATCCATTGTGCCGAGCATTGTCCATCCGGTGCCCTTGATTTGAAACGGCTGGCGGATCAAAGCGGGACTCCAACTATTAACAACGCTCGCATGGGTCTGGCCGTGTTGCACAAAGAATCTTGTTTGGCCCATTGGGGCATCCAATGTGACGTTTGTTATCGGGAATGTCCGTTGCTCGACAAAGCTATCAAATTAAAAAGAGAGATCAACCAGGACACGCGCAAACACGCCAATGTTGTACCTGTGGTGGACAGCAATTATTGCACGGGTTGCGGCATCTGCGAGAGAGTTTGTGTAGTGAAAAAAGCGGCAATATTTGTATTGCCTAGGTCTTTAGCAATGGGTGCGGTTAATGACCATTATGTCAAAAGTTGGGAAAAAAGCGATGAAAAGCGGATAAAAAAAAACCGAGAGGACAGTAAAAGTGAGGATCGTACTCAGAATCAATTGGATTACTTGAATGAAGATGATCTTTATTAGGAAATGATATGACATCTCGCTTGAAAAGACATAGATATCTTATTTCCCGCCGGATCGTTCAATTGGCGATATTGTTCTTGTTTGTGGCTGGCAATTATCTCGGGTGGCGACTGCTCTGGGGCAATTATAGCTCGGCGAGTTTGTTGGACACCATTCCTTTGAGCGATCCCTATGCCGCATTGCAAATATTGGTTAGCGGCTTTATTTTGGCCACGGATGTCTTAGTGGGTGGCTTGGTGGTATTGGTGTTTTACGCTTTGCTTGGCGGCCGGACTTTTTGCGCTTGGGTCTGTCCCCTTAATTTGGTATCTGATTTGGCCTTGTGGCTCAAAAGGAAAATAAAATGGCAGAACCAGTGGCAATGGAATATTAATAAAAGGGCTCGCTATTATATTTTGGGGTTGAGCCTGGTACTGTCCGCTATATTGGCTGTCCCTGCGTTTGAGATGGTCAGTCCTATTTCCATCTTTCATCGAGCTGTGATATTTGGTATGGGGGGCGCATGGGTGGTAATCTTGGCCTTTTTTCTTTTTGAGATGATTAGCAAAAATGGCTGGTGTAGCCATCTTTGCCCATTGGGCACTTTTTATGCGCTTGTCGGGCGTTATGGTTTTTTGAAGGTATACCACCGGGAAGACAATTGCACTCGATGCAATTTATGCTTTGGGGTATGCCCGGAAAAACAAGTTTTGGCTATTGTAACGGTTTCTTCCGGTTATATCTTATCAGGAGAATGTACAAATTGTGGCAAATGCATTGAGGTGTGCGAGGACACTGCTTTGCATTTTGCCTTGAATTATATGCGAACAAAAAATTTGGAAAAATAGGATTATTTAAATAGCGTGGCTATGAATTGCGCTTTTAGGTAAATATATCTCCAATTATGAGGAGGAGTAATGAAAAGGAATATATTATTATCAGCGTTGTTGCTGTTAGGGATGCTTGTTTTGGGGAGCTGTTGCTCGGATAAAGATACGCGCATAGAGGATGATAAATTGGGCTTTATTGATGCGGATGTCAAATCAGAAGATACCAATTTGGCGGTTAAGCCCAGGTATGGGGATGATCTGCCGGGAGAAAGCAAAATGATCCAGCGATCTTTTGAACATGCTCCGCCTTTGATTCCTCATACCACAGAAGGCTTTTTCCCCATTCAAAAAAAGAGAAATGTTTGTTTATCCTGTCATATGCCCCAAAAAGCTAAAAAGGTGAATGCCAGGCCGCTGCCGGATTCCCATTTTACCTCGGTCAGATCCAGGCCGGTGCTCAAGGATGGTGTCTATCAAACACCGAAAGAGGTAGCGGCCAAAAAGTCAAAGAAATTCAATTCAAGCTATTTCAATTGTTCCCAATGTCACATTCCGCAGGCGGAAATTTCGGTTGATATTAAAAATTTGTTTACTCCAGAGCTTAGTGAAAAAATTAAAAAAAATAAACTAGAACAAAAAAAATAATCAAGACCAGAAAGACAATTCATGAATATTTCGAGTTTAGTTGTTATTTCTCAACAGGACAAAATGAATGAAGTGGTTCAGCGACTTCGGGATAGCGATTTTTGCAAATTGCATACACATGAAAAGGAGAAAGCCATAATCACCATTGAAGCTTCGGATGCATCCGAAGAAATGCAAAAAATTCGCCGGGTGGAAAGTATAGAGGGAGTATTGGGGGCCTATATTGTATACACTTATTGCGAACAGGAGCTTGATCAAGAACGCGACAAATTGCTCCGAAGCCCCGACTATCCGGAATGGCTAAACGACGAAACCATTGACGCAGAAAAGATACCCTACAATGGAACGGTGAAATTTTAAACAGTGAAATGCTAATGTGACATTAAATTGACTCCCAAAGGCAATCCTGCCGCCTTCGTGCTTTGCAAACAGCCGAGGCTGTGACTAGCTAAAAAAATGCGTGGTATTCATTTTTTCACAGGTAAGACATAGAACTCTTCCGGCAATATAAAAGCTGTTTCAAATTGTATCCCCATTGCAATATTTCCGTTTATATGCCCGGATATATGCCCGCTGATTTGCCTTCGCGCTTCTTCTAGCCAGACGACTTGTCCTTGGAAATCAAAAAGCAAATTTGCATTTTTACCCAAGATTTTGCCATCAAGAATTTTGCTATCGAGTATTTTTTTTTCGGGGTTGTGGTTTATAAAATAATTTTGAAAAGCGTTTTGCAAATCCTGAAGATCGTTTTCTGGAGAAAACAATGCCAAAACACCTGTTTCTGATATATCACCGATATACGCTTGAAACTCATTGGAATCTGTTTTTAGTGTTATGACATAATCACTAAAATTTTCAGGAATCATGCGCAAACTATTGCGGTTGATGAGATACGGTGCATCCATGTTTTTGCCTTAAATTTTTCTTACCTGCTATAAATAAAATAACATTCGCATCCAATTTTGTCAATGTTTTTTAGGAAAAAAAATTGTTTGATTGCGACCGTTGTTTTTTGCCTCGTACAAGGCTTGGTCCGCTTTCATGTACCATTGTTCTAGTGTCCATTCTGTTAAGAGGTGGGCATATCCGCAAGAAACAGTAATCTGGATATTTTCAGAGCCATTGCCTGAATGATCGGCCAATTTGTACGGATTTTGAGCTATGAGTTGCCTGATTTTGTCTATATAGGAATGAACATTGCTTTGAGATAAATCACGAAAAATCAAGGCAAATTCTTCTCCGCCGATGCGTGCCAGAAATTCACTTTGGCTTATTTGCGATTGCATCAATCGAGCCACATGTTTCAGCACATAATCTCCTGTTTGATGGCCATAGGTGTCATTGATTTTTTTGAAATGGTCTATATCCCATAAACTAAGATAAACAGTGTTATTATGGGCCTGCCATTTTTGGAAATTTTGGGCCAAGTGTTGCTCATAAGCATACCTGCTTTTCAATTTTGTCAGATTGTCTTTTTGTATGAGCTCTGCCTGTTGCTGGATTTTGGTTTCCATTTGCAGAGAATGATTGCGCATTTGTTCGATTTTCTGATTGAGTTCCAAAATGCGCTGATCTGATTTTTTTTTGAGTTTATCTTCCTGGGTTTTAAGTTCCTTGACCAGGATACCGATTTTTTCGAGCCGGTTGATCAACTTACCGCGCAGGATATTCGCTGCATCATTGTTGGACAATTCCATCTGGATTTTTGACAATTCCAGCTCCATGTTTTCATGGAATATTTTTTGACTATCATCGATTTCCGTCCAATCGCTTTGTTCTGACTGGACAAATTTTTCCAGCTCTTCAATATGTTTGGTTACAAATGAAAGTAATGCTTGCAAATTGGTTTGCTTGCGTATTAACTGTTCCATAGTGTCTGACACGCTTTGATAAATTTGGCGAGCTATGATTTGTTGGTCAAGCGTATGTTCTTGATTCATCTCCGCTGTGACAGCCTTTTTTATGGCTTGCATTTGCGCGGTTAAAACTGTTATCCTGGATATTTGATCCAGAATGTTGTGGGTATAGTGGACTAGCTCTTTGCCGCAGTCATCTGGCTTTGAAGCGTTATCTGCTAAATCGCTAGTCTGAAAATTTTGCTTGCCAGAAGTTTCATTATATATAATATTGGATGAAATAGTTTTGTTGACATCTGATTGGATATTTTGTGTGATTTCTTTTAACTCTTGAGCAATGAGCGAAAAGTCTGCGGTATTTTTAGCAAGTCTGCGGATTTTATCCATTTCCTGGTCTAAGTTTTTATCATGAGAGCTGACCAACGCGGCCAGACGGGAAATAATGGATCGTACAGTTTGCTCCATTTCTCTTTGCATTCTTAGTATTTATCCTTTGTGTTTTTCAAATTTTTTTGGATTTTTTTGAAATTCAAATTGCCATGGGTGCAAGTCAAGTGTTTTTTATTAGTAATGATTGTTGAAGGTTGTATAATGGATTTAGAAATGTTTGAGCAAGCGATTGGTTTATCTCCGACTGGTGTTGCCGGGTTTTGTCCGCGTAGCGGCGAAATTGTTTATCTCAATAATTCTTTTGCAAAGATGCTTCAATTTGAAATAGATGAATTGAAAGGAAAGAATCTTTTTTCCCTGGGCATTTTTGCAGATAGTGCATTGTATGACCAAATAATGGATGGTCTGGCACAGCAGGGTTTTTTGGACAAAAAGGAATTGTATCTGCTAAACAAAAATAAAAATAAAATTTCTGTAAATATATACGCGAAATTGATTAATAAAAATCAATTGAAAGAAAAAAATCTGTCGAAAAATAATTTTTCAAAAGATGATATCTGTATTTTGTATGTATATGATATTAGCCATGAAGTAGAATACCGCAAACAACTCAGTGTCAATGAACAACGATTCATAGAAATGGCCGCCCAGATAGATGAAGTCTATTTTTTGTTCGCCAAAAACCGTTTTTTGTACGTCAGTCCACGGTTTCAAGAACTCTGGCCTATTTCCCAGGATCATTTGTACAAGTATCCCTTATCTTTTTTACGAAAGATCGAACGAGAAGATAAGAAAAAATTGATGCAATGGATACGTTCTGGCAAAATATTTGCTATTAAAGAAGAAATATATTTGCATTTACATGGTGACAATTCACAGATATTTTATTTGCAGATACGTCTTTTTTCAGTGAAGCAGGAAGATGATAGTTATCGAATGACCGGTATCGTGCGCGATGTAACAGAAAAAATCATGGTGGAAGGAGAAATTCGCAAGCTCAATAAAGCCATAGAACAAAGCTCTGCGTCGATTGTTATTACGGACAAACAAGGCGATATCGAATATGTCAATCCTCAGTTCAGTAAAAAGACAGGTTATTCGTATGCTGAGGCTATGGGGAAAAATCCCAGGATCCTTAAATCAGGCAAACAATCCCGCGAATATTACAATGAATTGTGGCAAACAATTGCTAGTGGTAAGGTGTGGCAAGGTGAGTTTGAGAATATGACCAAAGATGGTCAGGTGTACTGGGAACTCGCGACCATTGCACCGGTCAGAAATGATGCAGGCGACATAACTCATTATATTGCTATCAAAGATGAAATAACCAAGCGCAAACAGATGGAACGCGAGCTCATTGAGGCTAAAGAATTGGCAGAAAAAGGCATGAAAGCGAAAAGTCAATTTTTATCCACAATGAGTCATGAAATCCGTACACCTATGAACGGTATTTTGGGAATGACTGAAATGGCAATAATGAACAATCATGATGAGAACATCAAAGATTTTTTGGAGACCATTCGGTTTTCCGGACAGCATTTGCTTCGTGTCATAAATGATATTTTAGATGTCTCTAAAGCAGAATCCGGCAAAATGAAACTGGAACAAATCCCATTTGGTTTGCGTGAATTGATTCGGCAATTGTATTTGACTTTGGCTGAAGAAGCCCGAAATAAAAATATTCGCCTGGAATACAAAATTCATGCTGACGTGCCAGACAATCTTATCGGAGATTCCGGCAGATTGTCTCAAATTTTATTCAATATCATTGGTAATGCTATAAAGTTTACACATCATGGCAAGGTGGAGCTGATTGTGCGAATGCCGAATGACGATCAATGGTTAAAGTTAATGGGACAATGGGCAAAGCAAAAAACAGAACAAGGCAAAAAAAAGCAGCCATGTGTTGGGCTGCAATTGACTGTGGCGGATACTGGTATAGGTATAGCAAAAGATAAAATACCGAAAATTTTTGATGGATTTAGCCAGGTGCACACAACAAAAACTTACCAATATGGCGGTACTGGCCTGGGTTTGACAATTAGTAAAAAATTGACGGAAATGATGCATGGTTGGATAAACGTGGACAGTGTTTATGGGCAGGGCAGTACTTTTCATATTTTTTTGACTATGGCGAAAGATTTGTCTCCCCAAAAGGCGAAGGATGAGAAGTTGGATATTGATATGGCGTTGCCTGATATCAAAATAATTTTGGCGGATGACAACGCGGTCAATCAAAAGGTAGCGAAGGCTTTTTTTCAAAAGATGGGCTATGATATTGAGTTGGCAAATAATGGCCAAGATTTGCTGCAAAAAATGAAAGAGAAAAATTTTGATATCGTTTTTATGGATATTGAAATGCCGGAGATGGATGGTATCACAGCAACGCGCCGGATACGCGATAAAGTTGTAGGCAATACAAATAGCCAGATACCCATTATAGCTTTCACAGCGTATATAATGCAGGAAGAAAAAAAGAAATTCTTGGACGCTGGCATGAATGATATAGTAACAAAACCCATCAATATGGCTGAAATCAAAAAAGTACTTGGCCGATTTTTTCCCGCATAAACGGAAATAAAAAATGAAATACTGAAATAAAAGTCACCCCTGGGTATAAACAAACAAAACACAATTTTCTTGGCATATATTGATTTTTGTAAGCAAAAAATCCTTGCCACGCACCGCAATGTACAACAGGCTGACCTAATATGAAACCAAAACATACTCTAGTCACAATAACAAGTTTTTGCATTCTGGCACATCTATTTTTAGCCGATTCATCTGCTTGGGCAAACGGCCTGAATCCAGGGCAAAAAAAAGATATCCGATTACTTGTACAAAGTACCGTACAGTATATAGCAGCCAAAAAAAAAGCAATCAAAACCAGGACACCGGCTGGCCCCAGAATATTTTTTTCTGCTCAGACTCATCCCAATCGGGCCCGGTCTTTTCAGAAATATTTTGCAAATAGAAGCGCGGACAAAAATGGTTTCCATTGGCTGCATCTTGGTTTTTTGCATTATCCGCAAAAATCACGCAAAGCAGCTTTTCAGACAGCC
>CAZCVM010000027.1:10102-13428 GCA_964501965.1 uncultured Leptospiraceae bacterium
AGACAGCCAGTAAACACTCTGGTCATTACTTAACGCCAGTCGGCGGCAGGATCCAGTCCATTGGCATGCAATCGGACAAAATTCCATCAGGAAAGAAAATGTATCGTATTCAATCGCGTTATTCGATGAATATCGGCGCATTGAAACTGGCAACAATGCCTGAAATAATGAGTCAATTGTTGCTGCCTTATAATACGACGGAGCAAAGCCAAATAGACCGGACCAAAAAGAAAAATACAATGCTATCCTGTGGACAACAGCGGGCAGATGCTTTGCCGCGTTCTTTTCGATTTTTGCAAAAATATTTTGCCATAAAGTGTAGTCAAAAATATTCGGATCAATGGCAAAATATCTATCTTGCCTATCATTTGCGCAATGCTTTGTACAAAAAGGATTTTCCTGTTTCATGGGAAAAAAGTGCGTACACATTAAAAAATTTATCTTATAAATTTGTGATCAGGGATCGCGACACAGGTTCGGTTTATACTTTGTACTACAATAACAAAGCCCGCTCCTGGCATTGGTCGTCGAAAACCCGGGCAAAACAAAAGAAAACAAAATCTGGCAATTTTTCTAAAAGGTTTTGGATTAGCGCGTCAATGAATCTCAATTTGTATGGCTTGAAAGTGCAGGTACGGAATATAACATTGCATTTGTATTATACCAAACGCGGCACTCGGGAATATGTCTACGTAAAATGGTATGGCCGGCCAAATGTCCATACCAGCGGGCGCATAGCAAAGGTTTTGCCTTTATCTGTCGCGGATATTTTTGTGCCGGGCAATGCCAAGTCCATGATTGAAGATTATGTCAGCGGTTTGATAGGAAAGTATTCGCCCAAACGCAAATACTTTTTGCAAGGCAAAGTGTATCCTGGCTCCCAAGGCCATTTTCTTTATCAATTGTCTATGAACTATGATTATATTGTGAATCCATTGGGTACATTTTTGGCCAATCGTTCCAAAAGCAGCAAGCGGCCCATGGGCAAATTTTTTCAAACATTTTGGAATCACATACAGCAAGACCTTCAATAAGATATCTAATAAGATATTTAATAAACTGTTTGACAGAATATTCAAAATTTAACATGCAAAGGCCGTTGTGACTTTCCGATGTATTATGCCAAAAAATGCAAGACTAAAGTAAACATCACTGCCGGCGGACATAAACATAAAACAGATTTTTTTTAGTATAGTTACTTTATCTAATGAATGGACAGTTGGATTTTGCCGGCCTGGAAATCCTGCCGGATTTGTTGCACTCTGGTCATCAGTTCCGGCATAATGGGCTCCAGAGTAAAAAACATTTCCTTAATGCTTGCGCAAAAAATGCTTGGCTCGTATCTTTTTTTCTTTTTGCGCCGAAACATAGGGCAGTCACCATGACAAAAACGAACATACGGGCAGGCGCGGCATTTGCCGGGCAAATCCATTTTCTGTTTAGCAAACCGCATTCTTTTATCGCCAAATAAAATTTCCGGCAAATCATCTATAACAATATTGCCCAGTTTCCATTCAGGATAAACATAAAAATCGCAGGGATAACAGTCTCCATTGTGTTCGATAACAATGTAGCTTAAGCATTGATCCGCCCAGGTGCAGGATGCCAATTGACCATCTGCCAAAAAAAGCAACAGGTCTTCAAAAAAACGGATGGATACTCTGGTCATGTCATTTGGATACCAGAGATCAAAAATTTCTTTATAGAAATGAGCCAATTGTTCGCCATTAATTGAAAAATCTTCCGGGGAAAAACCATCAACCAAACGCGGGTGCTGTTCAAAATACGGGATAAACTGCAAATAATGGAAATTATTTTCCTGGTAAAATGTATATAATTTTTTTGGATCAGATATATTGTTTGCTGTCAGCAGTGTTAGGATATTGAATGGTATATCGTATTTTTGCAACAGCAATAGATTTTTATATATATGGTCAAATGTTGCGTCTTTATTGTGATAAAATCGGAACCGGTCATGAATTTCGCGCGGACCGTCTACACTGACCCCGACTAGAAAATTTTCCTGTTTGAGAAATTGGGCCCATTCTTCATTGATCAAGGTTCCGTTGGTTTGCAAAGTGTTTTCCACAATCTGGAAATCTTGTTTGTATTTTTTTTGCAGGGCAATGATATTTTTGAATGTTTCCAGGCCCAGGAGCATGGGTTCGCCACCTTGCCAGGTAAATGTCAGCCGGTCCGCTCTTTGGCCAAAGGCTTTGGCAAAAAGAATATCCAGAGTATGGGCATCTATTTTGGTTTTGTTGCTGTATACATTGTCAACCCGCTGATAAAAACAGTATGGACAATCCAAGTTGCACAAATGGGAAACTGGTTTCATTAAGAAGGAAAGTGTGGTCATAATTTTTTATTATTATTTTATTATTAAAATATTATTGTTTAGTTTTTTTATTGATAAATTCATGTACAATCACTATTTTGGACGTTTGTTGTCGTCAACCTTTTTTGCGATTGTTCATCCAAAAAAATCATTAACGAAACAAGAAAACAAGAAAACCAAAATAAAAATAAGGAAAATAAATGGGTCAGTACAAATGCGTCAAAGCAACAGTGGGTGCGGTATGTATCCAAAAACTGGATCAAGACCAAAGATCAACACAGGGCCGAGTGTTGTTGGCATTGCGCAATCATGAGCCTTTTTTCGATCATTGGTGCATCCCTGGAGGGCATATTGATTTTGGAGAAACCCCTGAGCAGGCAATCATTCGCGAAATTGCCGAAGAAACAGGTTTGGATACCATAGAATATTCCTTTTTGCGTCATTACAATGAATACTATCCAAAGCGAGACTGGCACGCTGTGGCACTGGTGTTCACTGCCACAGTATCCGGTCAGTTAAAACGTCAGGAAAGTGAAGTCAAAAAGCTTGAGTGGTTTTCTTTAGAAGAAGCTTTGCAGCTGAATTTGGCTTTTACTCATAAACAGGTTTTATTGGATTACAAAAATAGTTTGTAGGCCGGATTTTTTGTTTCTTCAAAAAAAGCATATTGGATTTTTGTCAAAAAATTTTCAAATGCTTGTTGATCATTTTCCGGTATTTGCAGTCCGATCAATACTCTGCCAAAATCGCCGCCATGCATTCGATAATGGAACAATGAGATGTTCCAGCCATGAGACATGGCATTTAGAAAATCTACCAGCGCGCCAGGACGTTCCGGAAACTGAAAACGAAACAAGCGCTCATTTTGGATGAAAGACCGGCCTCCGACCAAATGACGGATATGGGTTTTTGCCAATTCATCTTGCGTGAGGTCATAAGCATCATATCCGTTTTGCCGCAATATTTGGACAAATTGGTTTCTTTGTTC
>CAZCVM010000028.1:0-13421 GCA_964501965.1 uncultured Leptospiraceae bacterium
AAATGATTTTACCGTTTTGCTTATTGGCCATAAAAAACATGTAGAAACAATTGGTACACATGGCGAAGCACCGCAAAAAATAATCATTATTGAAAATGAGGAAGACGCGCGGCAAGTGGATGTATCCAATGTCCAAAAAGTTTGTTATTTAACACAAACAACATTGAGCATTTGGGACACAAAAAAAATCGTTCATATCCTAAAACAAAGATTTCCTTCTATTTATGAACCCAAGCAGAGTGATATTTGTTATGCAACCACAAACCGGCAAATAGCTGTGAAGGAATTGGCTATTAATAGTGATCTTATACTTGTTCTTGGCTCCCAAAATAGCTCCAATTCCAATAGACTAAGAGAAATAGCACAATTTCACAACAAGCCTGCCTATTTGATTGACAATGTTAGTTTTTTGCATCCTGAATGGATCGAATCAGC
Organism: uncultured Leptospiraceae bacterium; assembly: GCA_964501965.1. Lineage (GTDB taxonomy): Bacteria > Spirochaetota > DYNZ01 > DYNZ01 > DYNZ01 > CAZCVM01. The sequence goes on from CAZCVM010000028.1 coordinate 436, forward strand.
TAGCACAATCGGAATCACTGCTGGTGCTTCAGCACCGGAAAATCTTGTGCAAGAAGTGATCAAAGAATTGCGACAATATGGTTTCTCGTCCTTAAAGGAACTGGAATGCGCTCAGGAAAATATGCATTTTCGTTTACCCCAGGAACTGGACAAGCTTATCCAAAAAAAATTGGGTCAAAAAGATTTTCAAGTATTTCATTTTGACAGATAATTTGGCTATCAAAAATGTCCATAAAAATAAATCAACCCATAGCATTATTGTTTCGTTTGAACAATGGATACGGCACAGGACATTTTATGCGTATGCAGCTTTTACAGCAAGAATTGCATTGCCATGGTGTTGAATCCATATTAATCTGTGAAAATAATCCAGGCAGTCATATCCCAGGCCCAACATCATCCAATGAAGCAATTTTTTTTTTATGGGAAACTTTGCAACAGCGACTCACTAAACTTCATTTTTTATTAATTGTTTTGGATGGACGTGACCACAATAGGGAAGACATTGTCTTTTACCGGCAATATGCACATAAAATTTTTTTGTTAGATGATTATGGCAATGGCAGAGCAATAGCTGACTACTGTGTGGACACACTGCATTATCCAGGCAACACCTATATCACACCGGCAAAAAAAAATATCTTTCGGTTGGATTTTCTCATTCTGGGACAAAACAAAAAAGCAAACCCTTCACAAAAAGTAAAACCGCAAGCGCATGATAAAACAAAGGTTTATGATTTATTTGTTTATTGGGGCATGAATGATCCTTTTAACATGGAAAACCAAGGCCTGGCTATACTAAAAAAAATGTTGGCGGATCAAATCCCAAAATGCGGGCTTTCTTTGCGGATCGCAATATTCACAAATAATTTGAAAACAAAAAATAACCAAATTGCGTCCAATACGAAAAACATGCAAAAAAATGCGATCAATGAGACATTGCCTGAAACAGATGGCTCTGATAATTTCAGACAGGAATGGTCATGGGAGTGCATAGATTGGTTTACTTATGAAAAAGACTTTGATTCTTTTGCGCATATTTTGCAGCAAAGTAAAATATGTTTGACCTACTTTAGTATGACAATGTATGAAGCTTGGATAATGGACTGTATCCCCGTATTGTTTGGCCCTACTCAATATCACTATGATTTGGCACAAGCATTGATTCTTGATCCCACAGGACAAAACATGGGCACATCATCAAAGAAAAAAACAGTGTATACGAAAAAAGAAAACTACTCGATATTTTTTCCTCAAAGTTCGGCTCACGGTATGTTAAGTTGGGAACACAGTATGATTTGGATTTTGCGCAATTGGGAAAAACTGCAAAAAACCATAGCACGCAAACCGGACAATCTAAGCTTTGGAGGAGTAAAGAATTTCGCTTCATGGCTCATGGCTCAATTGCCGGAGGTTTCAAATGGAGCGCGGTAATGTCAGTTATTTCCAGGATTTGGAGGTCAGAAAGAAATCTATTCGGGACGCAATCTGGATACATTTATTTTTCTGGGCATTGTTACATATTTTTTTATTTCTAGTGAGTATACAAATTCAAAAAAATTATTTCCCGAGTATGGATAAAATGGTTGTGGACCCTCAAAAAGACGAATTTTTATTGCGAGTCACCACGGAAAATATCAATGAAGACAACAAAAGACAAATCTCACCCATTACCCGTTTGAGTAAAAAAGATTCGGAGGGAAAGGGAGCATTGACACAACAAAAAGGAATAAATTATTTGTCACCTTTTTTAGATTTTCTATTGGGTAAAAATCAACCTGAAACAATGAAAAAAACCAGCAAGAAAAAAAATGATAATAAAACAAAAAACAATAATCAGCAAAAAAATAGCCGCTTACTTACAACAGAGCAAAGTGATTTTATCATCAGTCTATTGGATCCAGCTCAACTGTGGCAGCGTCCGCCCGCAACTATTCATTCCAAAAATTCTTTGGCATCCCGAAAAAATGCCATAAAGATACCAGAATTTTATAGGTTTAAGCCACAAATGGCATTAAACCTGAGCAATGATAACCGTCCTTTTTCTTTCAATACAATCAAATATCCAGATTACAAATATTTTCAAAATATGAAAAAGAAAATTCAGGAGAATTGGTTTCGCAATATGCCTGCTGGTGGACTGTATTTACATGACTTGGATAGTGGGTTTTATCCTGGTCTAAACCGTGTCATATCTTTTAAAAGCGGAGTTACACGCATAGCTTTTGCCTTGGATCGGCAAGGAAAAATCAGGGATATACGAATAATGGAACAGCACCCATCACCAATTATGACCAAATCCTGTTATTTGGCTATTGCTGATTCCAAAGAATTTGGTCCATTGCCAGAATCTGTCAAAGGAGAACGATTGATCATACCATTTCAATTTATTTATGTTTCAGAATAGCATTTTAGAAATAAGTAAAAATTTATGGAGAAAGCAATGAGCCTAGATTCAGAAAATCAAAACACAAACAAACAAAACCTTACCAATCATGTATCTTTTTTTTATCAGGTCAAAGATTTGCAATCCGCTTACAAATTGCATTTTCGTCAGGTTTCTTTTTGGCGCAAAAATCTTATGCTTCTTATAGGTTCAGGTAGCGCACTTATTGGTATATATTTTCTCTTGTTGAAGGGCACAGAACGCAATCAGATTTTTTTGATTTTTCTTGTGCTTTATGGATTGGGATTGATATTGTTTCACTTTTGGTACCACAGAACTCTAGGGCAACGTATTTACAACAAAATTGCAGAATTGCAATCCGCTCATGAAGTCCATTTTGATGAAAACCGTATCCGAATGTCCAATAGCAAAGTGGCCAGTGATTTAGAATGGAAAAAATATATTTTGGCTTTGCGTACCAAAGAAATCACTTTGTTATATATATCTCCATCAATGTTTCATATTTTGCCGCAGAGATTGTTTTCCAATAAACAATACAAAAAAATTGAAACAATCATTGAAAAAAATGGTATCCCTATACTACGTTTTTAATATAAATTATTGATTCACCATCTATCAAGCAAAATATTAATCTTTCTCGTTTTTAAATTGAAAGTGGTAGGAATGTATGATAAACTCGTCTCCGTGACTCAAACGATTTGGGTCTTTGCGGTTTAAGTAGGCGATCTGTCCCTGGACATGGCGGATGGTATAATATTCTCCATTTTGGTCCAAGTGTGCCTGAATGACTCCTCGACGTTTTCCCTGCCATTCCTTTATTTTTATATGGCAAAAACCATGAGACCCCAAATATATTTTTCGTCTGCCTCGACGTTTGTTCCAATGAATATATTTTTTTTCTATAAAAGTAGAAGCAAATTCCCAATAAACCAGTGTGCCGTGAAAAACAAAGCGATTGAGTTTTGTATGACGGCGATATAAAAGAAATATAGCAAAACCAATCACAATTGCGATAAATAATGCAGTGGCAATCCAGTACCAAAAGGCATAGGTACTGGATTGATCCAAAAAAAACAATTTTTTGTTCATGGCTTTTGGGCCGAGAATGGGTTGATTGTTTCTGTCTTGCCAGTATTTTTTTTCTAAGGCACTTAAATATTGGATTTCTTGAGCTGCATTATTTTTGACCATAAACTTTTGGCCCGCGCTGATATACATGTCTACCTGACCAGTAATCGGACTAATATAATGCAAACCACCATCAATTACACTGACATTGGTATAATTGTGAAGGGTGTTGTTTTTTAAGCTTTGGGCTGAATCGTCTATAAAGCTGAAATGAAAAGATACAGACTCCTGACACCAAAAATATTCATTGGCTAAAATCAGGATTTGTTGCGCATCTTCTTGGCCATTGAATTGGATGAAAACACCGCCCTGTTTAATGCGCAAATCCAATTGATAGCCCCAGCGTGTATTCCAGGGCAATTTGCGTACCTGGTATGAGAAAACAGTATTTTCATCTAAACGCAAAGATAAAAAATGATTGAATTGCAAATGCGCAGTGGCAAGCTTTGCTGTTTTTATAGTTGTTTTTTGAGGCAGCTTTTGTACTTTGCTAAGTACCCGGTATTTTTTCTTTTTTTGAGTCTTGTTTTGTGATAATGATGTATCCAATTGGGAGACTTCTCCCTGGATATCCAATAAATACGCATTTATTTTTATTTCGTCAGAATGGTTGCAGGATATATTAAAAAAAACTGGAAAAAGAATTCCAAATAAAAAAACATGACGCATTCGCTGGCAAAAAAACAATGCGTTTTTACTTTTATGACGTACAAATTGCATGACATTATGATATTATTATAATATTTATTAAAAAGAATAAATTTTCTGGCAACTTTTTATCACATTATCTCACAATAAGACAAAATAGCAAATACAAAAATCATTCAGCATTAAAAAAAATCAGCGCAAAACTGCAGGAGTACAATACGCATGGAATTGGAACGGGCCATCGATTATTTCAAGAATGATCCCCAAATCATGGATAATATTGTCCATTGGGAAACTCGGCCCAAACAAGTTGGCTCTTATGGTTCTATACCGGACGACCTGGACCCTAAACTTGTAACCATTCTAAAGCAAATGGGCATCCAAAAACTCTACAGTCACCAACTGGAAACCTGGCAACAAGTCCGGCAGGGCAAACATCCGGTGATAACAACACCTACCGCTTCCGGCAAAACCCTGGCTTATTTACTGCCGGTATTGAATGATTTGGTGCAAGACTCCAATGCGCGGGCATTATTTATTTTTCCAACCAAAGCTTTGGCCCAGGATCAATGGCAAATCCTGGAACAAATCAATCGTGTCGGGTCATTGGAATTGAAAGCCTATACCTATGACGGTGATACAGCCAGCAATGTCCGAAAAACTATCCGGCATGTCGGTCAAATAGTTATAACGAATGCGGATATGCTTCATGCCGGGATTTTGCCGCATCATTCCCAATGGGTAAAACTTTTTGAAAACCTGCGCTACATTGTAGTTGATGAACTTCATACTTACAAAGGGATTTTTGGAAGTCATTTGGCTAATGTTTTTCGCAGGCTAAACCGTATTTTATCTTTTTATAAAAATAATAATTGTCAATTTATATTAAGTAGTGCGACAATAGCCAATCCGTTGGCCCATGCAAAAAGAATCATCGGCAAAAGCCAACATCAGCTTAGCTTGATCGATAAAAATGGCGCGCCTCATGGAGAAAGGCATATTCTTTTTTACAACCCTCCCGTGATTCAACCGGAACTTGGCATACGTCGTTCCAGCTTAAAAGAAGCAGCGTATATTGGGAAAAATCTAGTGACTGCAGGTATCAGTTCGATATTTTTTGTGCGCAGCCGGGTACGGGTTGAAGTTCTGGCCAATTATTTGCGACAGGCAGTCAGACATCAAAAAAACGGGGTCAAGGCATATCGAGGCGGATACCTTCCACAAGAAAGGCGACTCATTGAACAAGGTTTGCGCACTGGCACGATCCATACAGTTGTGTCTACAAATGCATTGGAGTTGGGAGTGGATATTGGTTCTTTGGATGTTGCTGTGTCTGTCGGGTATCCGGGTTCTATTTCCAGTCTCTGGCAACAATTTGGCCGTGCCGGACGCAGAGAAAAAAGCTCCTTAGCCCTTTTTATTGGCAGCAGCTCCCCTTTAGAGCAATATTTTTTGAATGAACCGGAATCATTGCTGCAGGCTCCCATTGAGCAGGCTTTGATCAACCCTGACAATATATTAATTGAAATGTCCCACTTAAAATGCGCTGCTTTTGAATTGCCTTTGTCTATCGAAGAAAAATTTGGTTCATTGACGATTCAAGATGTGGCTCAGTATTTCGCTGATCAAGGATTGGTCAAGCAAAGCGGTGATCGTTTTTTTTGGAGCAGCAGTATTTATCCAGCCAATGATATTTCTTTGCGTTCTGCTTCCCAGGAAAATTTTGTTATTATTAATCGAGAAACAAACAAAGCGATTGGTGAAGTGGATTATTATGCTGCGCCCACTTTGATTCATGAAGGGGCTATTTATTTGCATCAGGGAATATCATTTTATATAGAAAAATTGGAATGGGAACAAAGGCAGGCATTTGCTGTAGTCACCAAGCCGGACTATTTTACGGATGCTGAAGAAAAAGTAGAATTTCAAATTATTCATGAACAAACCCAGTTGCATTTTTCTGATACACAAACATCAGAGGAAATAGAGCCCCCTCCCTTATGGAGATTGACCTATGGAGAAATTGCTTTGCATCGACAAGCAGTATTGTACAAAAAAATAAAAATGTATACTCATGAAAACATTGGTTGGGGAAAAATATATTTACCAGAAATACAGATGCACACAGAAGCTTGCTGGATGGTCTTTTATGAAAATCAAATAAATACTTTGGACAACTCGCTGGAAATTTCTATGGAAACCAGAGGTTCTATTTTATCTGGTGTAGCTTTTTTGCTTAGCCGTCTGGCACCAGGTTATTTGATGTGCGACCAAAATGATTTGAGAGCTATTGCTATGCTGCGCTCTCCTTTTAGTGAAGAGTCCACCATTTTGTTTTATGATACTTTTCCTGGTGGTGTAGCTTTGTGTCAGCGTTTATTTCATTTGGTTCCTGAACTTTTGGCCGCCGCATTCGATGTGATCCAATCCTGTCAATGTACATCCGGCTGTCCGTCTTGTATAGGGCCGTCTGCGAGTTTAGAATTTCATTCTTTGGTTCCGCAAACAAATATTAAAAAAAGGACGCTTGATTTTTTGCGAGTCATGTTAAAGCATAGTCAAACTCAGCAATTGGATCATGATTTATCCGATATACAGGATTTCAATAAACATTAAAAATCAAAGATACAAAAAATGGACTTCAAAAATAAGCTATCCTTGAATCAGCATTTTGCGGAAAAAAAAGAAAAATCTGAAACTCAAGTAAAAAACAAAGCGCGAGAATCTGACGCAGCAATACAAAACCTGGGTTTTACCGGTAAAAAAAATAGATTTGGTCGATATTTTGTACGCTATCACAATGAAATGACTACAGACTCGGATTCTGTGTATTTGAATAATGGTTTTCGTGCATTTGGTGCTGGACTCAAGCACTATGGTCAATGGCAAATATCCATTCCTGATATGGTTTTTATGGATATCGAAACGACTGCTCTAAAGCCAGGGGCTGGCAATGTAGTTTTTTTAATTGGCATTGGTTATTACAAAAAGAAACGTTTTCATATTATTCAATTTTTTTTGCAAGATTATCAGGATGAACAGGCTATGCTTTATGCGCTGAATCGTTTTGCCAGTAAATTTCTAACATTAGTCACTTTCAATGGACATAGTTTCGATGTGCCCATGCTCCAATCCAGGTATGATATGCACCGTATACAAGCCCCCTGGCTTCAATTGCCCAATATGGACTTATATCATTTTGCCAAACGTGTGTACCGCGGACGAATGAAACGGTTTTCTCTTATTCAAATGGAAATGCATGTTTTGGGCCTGGAGCGATCAGAGGATATTCCGGGTCAGGATATTCCGGCTGCATTTTTTGATTATCAGGCTCATGGTAAGACAGATGCGATGCACTTAGTTTGTCAGCATCATTTGCAGGACATATTGTCATTGTATTTTTTGCTAAACCAGATTGCTGTCAGCGCCCAAAAGCAAAATGATTCTATGATCGTTTTCAATCTTTTGTTCATCACCCAAAAACAAGATCAGACAAAAAAAAGTAAAGAATTGGCAGAGTTGATCGCTAATATGGTACAGGGCAATATGCAAAAAATACCGTCCTTGCTCCCCAAGGGTAAACTGGCTGTACAAGAACAGGGCCGTTATATTATGAACCTATCTATGGCATATAAAAAAACCGGTCATTTGGAATGGGCCAAAATGCTTTGGCTGCAAATAGCTTTGCAGCAAAAGGAAGCAGCATTGCGCTTAACTCAGTATTATGAGCACATAGAGAATGATATCCCACAAGCGGCGCATTGGGCCGAGTATTTATTGGAGCATCATCAGCTAACGGTCAAACAAAAACAAAGTATCCAAAAGAGAATTCAAAGACTTCATCAAAAAAGAAATTCTGCCCCAAAAACAAATTAAACGGACATATCCAATATTTCTTTTTTCGATTGGATTTTGTACAAATTGTCCATATCGTCTATGGATTCATAATAAATGATTAGCCCCTGGTAGGCAAATTGCAAGGCTTTATTTGTGTTTTCTTTGCCCAGGAAAGACATATAGAAATCTTTGTAAGAAACAATATTCTCAAAAATAATTTTATCATCTTCGGACATTTCTTTTTGCTCCGCGCGATATTGCAATATGCGCAAGCTATTGTGCGCGATTCCCAACTGAATTTTTTTGAACGCGGCACCTTCGCACAATTGAATGCTTGAGGTAAACAGTAAGTTAAATAGGGACATTGTTTCAATCAAATTGGGATACTCTTTATTGATTTTTTGAAATACGGCATTGCGCTCATAATCGGAGAGATTGAGAATATATTGAGCAGACCGAATCAATTTGATGCATTTGTCATAATGGGACTGAGTTTCTACGCAATGGGATGAATCCGAACTGTGATTTTGATTTTTGACCATATTTTCAATGTAGCGAAATGACGGCCAATAGACCGAGACCAGGGATAAATGAAGTTGACTGTTGAGTATATGTGACCATTGGTCCAGTGTTTCATTGTTGATATAGTTTTTGTATTGACCAATAAAGCGGGTGATTTCTTTCCATTCGCCCACTAAGTAGGCGTCTGGGTCCATTAGATTGGCAATGATATCCGGCTGAGCCTGGTATTTTTCACGCAACAATTCCAAAGCTGTATTGCCGGTAAAAGACAATCGGGCTTTTGTTTCTGGTATTTGATTGCTGTCGACAGACGCTAAAGCCCGCGCCACTTGCAATAATAATGAGTTTTCTTCCATGGTTGTATCGATTGTAACAGTTTGAATAATGTATATAATCAGTATTGAATAAAAAATGTTTTATTTTCGTTCACTTTTTTGTAAGTTTTTATCATTAAAGAAATCTTAGATTTATTAGTCAACATAATATTTTTGAAAAAATTGCTTTGTTTTTTTGTTTTTTGCTGATTTTTCATTTTTTTTATCTTGTTCAATTTGATCCTTGAGTAATCGCTTGTAATTGAGAGATTTGTCATCAGAAAAATGCTGATAGTCAATATAATTGGGTTTTTCCAAATTGCAGCTAGCAAAAAGAATAAAACAAAAATAAATTGTAGTCTTTGTCATGTTGATATTTCCATTAGTTTTTTATTGAAAAAATCCTTAAACAATTAGAGTGTGAAATGGGCTGATTGGTTCTGTATTATTAGTTATTAATAGAATGAAGCTAAAGAATGATGCGAAAAAGTCACAATGATAGATTGTTTTTAAAAAAAATGTTGACCAAGGCGCAAAGTTGCGTCTTATAGTGTCCGAAATGTTATTATTAAAAATGCACATGTATTGTACTAACAAGCACTAATAAACAATAAAAGCAATAGGAGCATAATGAATGTTTTTTTCAAAAAGATGGTATTCTTTACCTGATAAATTTTTTAGTTTTTTAATATTTAGTTTTTTGTCTATTAATTTGTTGGTATTGCCGCAGGAAATATCCGGCCAGGTGCTCACCTCATCTATATTGGATATGCGTACCAAAACGCATTTCCATAAAAATCATAAGTGGCAGTTTCATCCGGGAGATTCTCCGATTATCGAACAAACAAAACAAGGTAAAAAAAATCAAAATGATCGCACAAAATCTCAGAAGCAAAAATTTCAATGGGCATTGCCATATTTGGAAAATAATCAAGGATGGCTCAACAATTTTCATGTGCAAATGTCCTGGACTCGGGTCAAAAACGAGCAGGGTGGCAATTATTTTTCTGATTTTGATTCGTACAATGAAAAATACAAAGGCTATGCCTGGTATCGGACATCTTTTCGAATCACAAGTCAGGATATAACTGACCGTTTTCAGTCAAGCAACCTTAGGATTCGGTTGGGACGCATTGGTCAGGCAGAAGCAGTGTATCTTAATGGTCATTTTATTGGCGGTACTGGCTTGGATGAAAATTCTCCGCGCTATGCAAGAATCAATGATGATAAACTTTTGTATGGCAAGATACGTTATTATGAATTGCCGGAAAAATATTTGCGGCTCAATCGTGAAAATGTTTTGGCTGTGAGAGTGTTCGCCAAATATGATATTGATCCAGGTTTGGCCAGAGACAAATATTATATTGCCTCGGAGCGTCATGCGTCTAGATCACAATTTTGGGACAATTTCAAAAAAATAACGGTCATTGTTCTTTCGGTTTTACTGGGTTTGTTTTATTTGTATTGGCAATTTTTATTTCGCACGGAAGAACGGGCTACAATGTATTTTGCGTTGGCCATGTTTGCCGTAGCCCTGAATACTTTTATGCGCAGTCAAATAGTTTATGATATTTGGCCGCATGGTTTATGGCTCAAGAAAATAGAGTTTGCCTCTTTTATCGCATTTGTGCATTTGATTTTGATCTTTGTGGTAAGGTTCTCCAAACTGCAAACCAGATTGGTGCGGCGTTTGTATTTATTTTGGATTGGGATCGGCGTAGTTTCGGTTGTCACCACATTGGTATTTACCAATTTGTATTCAGCTTATCAATTTATAAGTATTTGGGCCGCAGCACCAATATTAGTTTTATTCTATTTGATTTATGTGATGATTATGGGGCGCAAAATCCCTGCTATGGGAACGGTGTCTATTGGTATTTTGTCATTGACCATTGCTATTGCCAATGATATTTTGTTGCAATTCCAGTTTCGGATTGTGACCTGGGAAGTGTCCATTTTGGATTATGGTTATGCGGTTTTGGCTTTGTCTGTGGGTTTTTCTATTGTTTCTAATATGGTAAAGTCCCATGAAATTATTGAAAAGCAAGCGGAAGAGAAAAAACGTCTGTCCAGATATTTTTCACCGGATGTTATGGAAACGATTATCAAAGAAAATATTCCCCTGGGAGGTGAAGAAAAACCCATTGTCACTTTGTTTGCGGATATTGTCGGGTTCACAACATTCACCGAGACGCATGATCCGCAAATAGTCATTGCCAGACTCAATAAATTGTTTGAAAGCATGGCACAAATGATTTTTGAACACAAAGCCACTTTGGACAAATTTATCGGCGATTCAGTGATGGCTTTTTGGGGAGCACCCAAGTCCTCCGGCAAAGACGCTTATCTGGCTGTGTCTTGTGCATTGAGAATGCAGGAAGCCAATCAAAGAATCAATGATAGTGTTGAAAAAGAAGACGAAAAGTTTCTGCTGCGAATAGGTCTCAACCTGGGCGCATCCATTGTGGGTAATGTCGGTTCTGAATTGCGAATGGATTATACTGTGATCGGCGACGCTGTGAATTTGGCGTCCCGTATTGAAAGCCATAGTGTGCCTGGCGGTGTGACTATCTCTGAATCTGTTTTTGAAGCAGCGGGTGGGGCAGATGTGATCGAATACAAAGAAAAACGCACTATTCACGTCAAAGGCAAAGCATTGCCCATTATCGTTTATGATGTGACAGGTATAAAATAATTTGGGAAAATGATAAAAAAACTCCTGTAAGGATGACTATATTTCCAGGAGTTTTTTATTCACTATTTTTTGATTATGCTTTGATCATGTTTCATAATTTTGTTTCATATCAAAAATACATTGCATATCTTTGATTAATTTTGTCAAAACTTTCGGAGTAATGGCTTGTTTTGGATCATCACCGATGCCCTTTGACGGATCAATATGGGTTTCCACTAAGATGCCGTCCGCGCCATAAGCCATTGCAGCTAAACTGGCTTTGGGTACATAAGTGGCCCGGCCAACAGAATGGGATGGGTCAACAATGATCGGTGCCCATGTTCTTTGTTTCAATAAAGGCACAATGGACTCATCAGGATAATTGCGGTATCCGTCCATAGTGGGCAAAGTTCCCCTTGGCACCAGGACAACATTGGGATTGCCTGCTGCAACAATGTATTCACCTGCCAAAATAAATTCGTCTACTGGGGCCATGTGGCGTGATCTTTTGAGTAAAACAATTGTTTTTGTGTTTTGGATTTTTTCTCCCAGTGCTCGCAATAAACTATAATTCAATCCATTGCGGGTGCCGACTTGAAGGCAATCAACGCCCGCTGCCAGGCATATATCCACATGTTCTTGTTCCATCACTTCTGTGCAAATCGGCAGCCCCAATTCTTTTTTGGCACGCAACAAAACTTCCAGAGCTTTGTCATCACCTTGAAAAGAGTATGGGCTGGTTCGGGGTTTCCATACACCGCCGCGAATGCCGGTTACTCCGGCCTCCGCGATTGCTTGGGAAGTTTCTAAAAACAATGCGGTATTTTTCGGATCAATAGTGCAGTGACCGGCAATCACAATCATGTCTTGACCCACTTTTTTCCCGCCTATTTGCGTTGTATGGTTGGCTAGTTGGGATTGGCGGTCCATTAGCTTGTATGCGGATTGCATGGTTTCTATATGATCAATATAAGATAGTCCCTCGATTCGGTTGATCAACAATTCTTTTGTTTCATCGCCTTTCATCGCATAAATGCAGCGCTGTGTTCCTATTATTTCTTGCACATCCACGCCGTATTCGCGGGTAATGGATAAAACTTCTTCAAATTGTTCCGGAGTTAATCTTTTTTCTTTGGGGATAATCATAATGGCCTCTCTTGTTCGTGTTACGATGCTATTTGTTTTTTATTTGTATCAATAAATTGTATCTAAACGTTTTTATACTTGCGCTACTTTAGCTAGAGTATTTAACTGCTATCAATGGAAGCTTTTGTCCTGTCAAGGAGGTTCCATATTTCCATTAAAAAGATTTCCATGGAAGGTCCATGGAAGGTATTCCCGAGAGTTTGGACTGCACCCTTAAAACTGGAGCGACAAAGGCAATTGAATATAGATTCAAGACATAAGTACCTAAAATATCCAAACAGTATTCAAAATTTTATTCCAACTGGGATAA
>CAZCVM010000029.1:0-13328 GCA_964501965.1 uncultured Leptospiraceae bacterium
TGTTCAGATCAATAAAATGGTCCTGTTGTTTTTGGTGTTGATTGAGTCTTTGGGCCATAAGGTTGGCCGCGCAATCATTTTCATGCAGGTGAATCATTGCTGCACCTATGTGTCTGCACATGCCCGGATATGCGCATGAGCAGCGAGCGTGGACTAGACGCTGGTCATTGTCCAGTTGAATGTTTATCTGGTAAGGTTTGTCCTCATTTGCCTGGATATATACAATAAATTGGTCATAAGAGTTTTCATCTTGTTGGACTTGAAGCACTTTTTCTTGTAAAAAGTCTTTTAATGATTCAAAATACAAGGCATTGCCTAGAATATTCATTAAATATTGGTGTGGAGTATTTTGGGGAAAATGGTGTTGTTGGTTTGGTTTCATAATTCAAATGCTTGACGTTTTATATTTTTATTATTATTTTTAGTAATAGCACTCAGGATGGCATGTATTGGATAAGAATTTGAATGTAGAAATAATAATTGTTTTTGTATTTGGTTTTTTTGCATTGTTGTATTTTATTTATTTAATGTACAAATTTTTTACGCGATTGAAGCAACCTTCGGCTATAAAAAGCAAAAACAATTTTGATTCATTCGAGATATGCGCTGATTGTGCCGATAGCTCTTTGTGTTCATCATGTCCCTTGGCCAAAAAGCAAAACCATTGGGCCAAGGATTTATAAGAGCTTAGCCGTTTTCAAAGATTTTTTTCAAGCTTTTTTTATTTTTTAGAATTTTGAGCCTTTTTTTTGGCCAATTGCTGCATATCTGCGGCAAAGTCAAATTCGTCCACAATTTCTTGACCGAGTAATGACTCCAGCGCATCTTCCAATGTGACTACGCCGATATAGTCGCCGTATTCATTGTGTACAGCGGCCAAGTGGATGTTTTTTTGAACCAGGAAATGCAACAAATCCAGAACAGTGATCGTTTCAGGAATGGATTCAATTTTCTTTTCCATTTCTTGCAATGATTTGTTGGTTCGATGATTTTGGATATGGTCCATAATGTCACGCCGCAAAACAAAACCTGTGACAATATTGTTTTCATTGTCATACAATGGTATCCGCGAAAACTTGAGAACAATTTTATTTTTTTTGATCGCGCTGATTTTTGTTTGCACTGGCAAGGTAAAAACAACTGTGCGCGGAGTAAATATATCTTTCACGAGTTTATTTTTCAATTGGAATAGATTTTCGATTATTGCAAATTCCTGGGAGTTGAGAACTCCTTGCCGAAATCCCATGCGGGCAAAATTGAAAATTTCTGCTTTGCTAACCAGTGTGCCGGGATTATTTCTGGCAAATAATTCCGATATCCAGTTTATTGGAATAATGAGAGGTTTGAGCACCAGGATCATTATTCTTAATATGATCGCACTGGGTTTACTCAAAGATTTCCAATGCCGTGTCCCCAGAGTTTTGGGTATGATCTCGGAAAAAACGAGAATAAGTAAAGTAAGGATTGCAGAAAATAGACCCATCCACTGAGAACCAAATATTTCGATTGCCAATGCGCCGGATATTGCCGCGCCCGCAGTATGTGACATTGTGTTGAGCGTTAAGATCGCGGCAATAGGTTCTTCAATATTATTTTTCATTTTTTGCAGTACAATACCTTCTTTCATTTTCTTGTCAATCAAGGTTTGGATATAAGGCCGGCTGATGGACAATATGACAGATTCTAAGACAGAGCACAAAAAAGATATGGCAATGAGTCCAGTAACAACAGTTACTAATTGCAGCATTTTTCCTCCCTAATAGTATATCGATGATATTAACAAGTAAATCCAATGAGCTTTTCTAAGTTTTTTGTCTTTTATAACGAGAAGTTTAACAGAAAAGTCCATTATATAGAAAATAATTTAAAAAATTATTGGCATCCTGTCAAGGTTTTTATATTGTAGAAAAAAGGGCCAAAGATTATCGAGAATAGGAAAAGTGCGCGTGAAATTTGCAAAAAAAATCCGGTTTTGGATAGGAGTCTTTATTTTAGTTATGATTCCATGGTTGGCAAGTGCAGCGGATAAAATTGTCTTGTACACGGGTGAGATAATCCAAGGAAATATTCATACTATCCAGAAAAATGTCATATACTATCATATATATTCCAATGATAAAACGAAACAGGAGCAACTGCAATCCATTGTATTGGACAAAGTAAAAACCATTGTTTATGAAAACCAAATACAAATTGATTTGTCCGCCAAACAAAGCAACAATCCATACAATCCTCATTGGGACATGGAACCAGAACATTATTTGCACAATGGTTTTTTTGCCCAAATACAACTCGGTTACCAGGCAAATCGGGGGAAACTGGAAATTCAGCCTGGGTATTCTCCGGTGAACAAAAATAGCGGCGCATTTTTGGCGGCTCAAATAGGGGGGGCTATTGATTGGAATTGGTTGTTGTTTTTGCATCTGGGAATTCAATCTGTCCGCCAAACCAATATGACAACGATGGATTCTTTCAATGAAAATAACGCAGATTTAGTAAAATTGTCATGGCAACCGATTTCTGAAATAGGTATCGGACTTACCCACTATATAATGCCGCACAATATTTTTTTTTCCCTGGCTTTTTTGTCCAAACACATTTCTATGGAAAGCGATCCAGCACCGCCGGAAACTCCGCAGGCAATGTATTCTCAATCCTGGAATGGATTGCGTTTGACTGCTGGCAAAGAATGGTGGTTGTCTGCGAATGGAGCTTTTGGCTTTAGTTTGTGGACAGGTTTGTATTATCATAAGAAAAATTTTATGTCTGTTTTTGGGCTTGCGCTCAATTTGACATACAATTGATTGACAATAAATCATTGAATAGGATGAATGCAAGATATACTAGGAGCATTTTAGTCTTTCATTTTTTTGTATGGGACATCTAAAAAGCATAATGGCCAGGTATGCAAATTGTATGGGCCAGCAAAGGGGTTTATATGGGTGGCAGATATTTTAGATTTTTTGTTTTATTTAATTTTTGGTTTTATTTTTTATTTTTCGTTATATTTTTCAGCGGCAATGTCTTTGGTGATGGGCCGCAACCAATGCAAGCAAAGTATCGATACAAAAAATATCAAAAATCCAATGCAACTGAAAAAGCAAAGTATCCCAAATACCAGCAGTTGTTTATTTCCGCGTCGATTTATGAAGAAAGAGGTGATCTGGATACAGCAATGAATTTTTACCGCAAAAGTATGGACATTAAAGATGACTATATACCAGCCGCAACCAATTTGGCTATTATTTTATTTCAAAAAGAAGAATACAATCAGGCGGATAAGATTTTTTCCCACTTGTATCGCAAAAGAAATGATTCTCCAGTCACGCACAATAATTATGCGTTGTCATTGTTGATGCGCAATCGTGTGGCCAAATCCATACAAGTATTGAAACGCGCTGTCAAAAAATTTCCTAGAGATTATGAATTGCATTTCAATCTTGGTACTGCCTATTACAAAAAAAATCAGTACAATAACGCAAAATTGGCCTATCACCGGGCTTTGCGGATTTTTCCAAAGGATTATTCTAGTCTCAACAATCTGGGCTGTACATTGATCTATTTGCGGGAATTCAAAGCAGCCAAGGTCCATATTGAACAAGCTATAGCGCGAAAACCGCAGTATTCACATGGTTATTACAATTTAGCATATTTGTATTGGCAAATGAAAGATTCTATCAATGCTGAAAATGCGGTGGCTGAAGCATTGAAAATCAATCCAAATCACAAAATGGCACTTTTGTTGAAAAAACGGATTCTGGAGCAAAAAACTGCCAATAAAAAGAAGCAGCCTGTTTTGGATCCTAAGGAAACCAATAAATGAGTGATTATTTAATAAAGGAATCGTGAAATGGCTATTAATCGAGAATGGGAATTGAAAATAAAATGGAATGTTTATCTTTTTTATAAAATCAATCACAATAGGCATATTTTGGCGGATTATTTTTATAAATATTTTTATCACCTGGGTAAAGGCTATGCACTGCCATTGTTTGTGCTGCTTTTTTATTTTCTGCAAGGCTGGCAGTCTGTGATTCATTTAGCAGTAGCTTTACTTATGACAGGCATTGTTGTGCCGATTATCAAAAAAAAGATAAATCATATTCGGCCCAGTAGATTGTTGGCGGATGCTGTGGTTTTGGAAAAAGTGCATTATCGGAGCTTTCCATCAGCGGATGCCGCTTTTGCGTTCACCATTTTCGGTACTGCGCTTTTGTATTTCCCTGCGTTTATCTATCTATTGTTTTTGCTGTACGCATTGGTGATTTGCTATGGCCGGCCTTATATGGGGGTTCATTTTCCATTGGATATTTTGATTGGCTCGGTTTTTGGTATGGGGTTTGCTTTTGTTGCTTTATGGATTATGGATCAGTATATAATTCATTATATAAAAATTTAAGCTATTGTTAATCTATTTCTTCGCCTTTTTTCAGGGCTTCCAGTTCTGTTTCGAGTTTGTTTTTTTCCGCCAATAGATTTTTGAAAGTTTTTTGTCTTGAGTCCGAAGATTTGAATTGCCTTTGCTGATGCTCATAGGAATAGGCATATTGAAAACAAAATGCCTGGATTTCTTGCAGTATTTCATACATTGTTTTTTGGAAAAAATCGTATTCTGTTTGGAAATCTTTTTTGTGGGGTAGCCCGTGCAAGAAGTAGGACTCAAAAATACTGCGGCGCTTTCCTAAATTTGTTTCCGTAATGACTTCCTCGGTCATTTGATTTTCCGGTATTTGTGCCGAAAAATATTTGATCAATTTTGATCCAATAGAATAAAACTGATCAGCTACGTTGTTGATCACAATAATTTGATAGTTTTGTTCTTCAGTCAGGTCGTTGAGGGATGTTTCAAAAATATTTTCTTTGGTTTGGAATTTTTCTGCGAATTTGCGCAAATAATCGCGTGACGAATCAATATTGTGAAATTCTTCGCTAAAGACATCGGACGCAAAAAAAGATATTTCCATTGTGCGCCGTTCGCGGAAATCTTTTTTTACAGTGATAGAAGACTGAATCAATGGAAAATATACATCAAAAAAAAACTCTACCGTCAAAAAAGGCTTTTGGTGTGAAAATAAATCCAAAGATTCCATTAAGCCCTTAATCATATTGCGCTTTTTGCTGGCAGCATAATCCACTAGCAGGACTTTGTTGCCATTGTGGTCCCGTCGAAATTCCAATGCCTTGGCTAAGGCATAAACATTGTTTACCAAGTTCGTTGTTTTTTCTTTTTTTTCCTCCAAGTATTTTTTGTATTTTTCTTCCAGGATTTTCATTCGCGCTTTGAGCTGGGGATCCGCATAATATTCTGTGGTAGATATACTTTTAAATTTTATCAATTGTTCAATATCTCCGATATCAAGCGGACGGGCAAGATAGCTTTCCAATAACGGGGTAATCATTTTTTCTTTTATCGGTAGAGAAATAAATTCTTCCGCTAGTTTCAATAAAAGCTTGGCGTTTTTGCCTGATAAAGCTGTCTCATCGTCGCTGACCATTCTGGTGATCACTATTTTTAAGCTGTTGAGAAGAGAATGTTCATCTGCTTGAGTTTCCGTGATGGAGAAATAGTATCCTAAGAAATAATTGAGTTTTTCCATGGCCTTCGCGGGTTGATTCAGGTATTGCAGGAAATCTTCCACATGATTTTTATTTTGTAAACGTTCAAATTCTGCCAATAGATTGAAAGAGTATGGGTCCAGTATTTTTTTGCCTTTTTTGTCACGCCAGCCATATTGATAAACATTGCGCAAAAAAGGCCGCATCATTTCCTGCAAAGGAATTATTTCTTTTTGAACAAAAAGAGCGACATTTCTGCTAGGAGAAAAAAAACTTCCATTGCTCAAAAAATTTACAAAACTAAAGTCCACCATAGTGCTGTTTTTGTATTTGCCTTTGAAAAGCCGCAATAAGGAAAAGAGATTGAAAAATACATGAAAAAAAGAAGCCTTTTTTTCTTCTATCACTGGTAAATCATAACGTCTGCGCTTTGGTGTTAGCTGAATTTGTCGCCGTCCAGCATTGCTTTTACTGTCACTGTCTTCAGTGTCATTTTGGTGTTGGGAATAGCTTTCTTTTACTTTTTGCAAATCCTTTCGGAAACGGATTATTTCTTCCGGGTCTTCAGAGAATTTTTTTATCTGTTCGACCTGGTTTTTTTCTCCTTCGCTTTTGGGATTCAAAATTTGTTCCCTCAAAAGATCATCGTTTTGATTCATGCTATTAACCCAAATTATTTGAAATCCACAATCAATAAAGTAATATCGTCATCAAATCCAGGCGTGCCGGCAAAATCAATCAAGTTTTTTTTCAAGAGACCGGTTAATTCTTGGCCCGCCACATTGCGGTTTTGCAGCAAAAAATCCATAAACCTATCCTCACCGTACAATTCTCCCTGCGGGGAAAAGGATTCCACTATGCCATCTGTAAATAGCACAAGCCGATCTCCAGTTTCTACGGAAACGCTTTCTTCCTTGATAGACGCGCTGTCAAATAAACCCAGTACTTTGCCCTGCGCTTTCAAATGTACGATACTGTCTTTTTTGAATAATATCGGATAATTGTGGCCGCCATTACTGTAAATCAACTTTTTTTGTTTCGCGTCATAAATGGCATAAAACATTGTGATAAAAAAGGAATGTGTTTTGCCAAGCAATGCCTTGTTGATGTATTCCAGTGTTGGCCCGGCGGATAGATTTTGTCTGGTAGCCTGATCAAAAATTATTTTTGCAAAGCTTGAAAGTAACGCAGCAGCAGCACCATGGCCGGCTACATCAAAAATGGCAAATCCAGTTTTTTGTTTTGGTAAATCAACCCAGTCAAAAAAGTCTCCGCCGACCTCTTCGATAGGTTGATATATATATGCAGTTTCTATTTTAGGATTGTCAGGTTTTTTTTGGGGTAAAAAACCATGCTGGATTTGCCTGGCCATTTGCAGATTGCGCATGATTGCACGGTGTTTGGTTTCCAGTTCTTTTTGCTTTTGCGCCAATTCTTTTTTCAATTTTATTTCAATGGCCAAATGGTGTTTGAGTAAGCTCTCGCGGTATTGCTGTACCGCCGCGATTATGCGCTGGGCAATATGCTTAATGCGAGATTTTGTCTGCCGATACAATTCTCTATGTTCACGCAAATCCTTATTTAGGTATTGCAATATTTTGCGTGCAATATATACTTCACTTTGGAAAAATCTTTCAAATTCTATGTCCCCGTGAGATTTGGAAAAATAATACATTGCAGAATCAACTAGAGCCTGACAGTTTTTTTCCGGCTGGATAATGGACTGTAAACGGTGATGAAAAAATTCTGCTTCATAATACAGAGTTCCGGTTTCCATTGCATTGCTATTGTACAAAAAAGAATACCATTGTTCAATTATTGTTGGTTGATCAGGGCAGGGCCTTCTCTTGTCGTCATTTGCAGGATTGTCGTCGCATTCCAGATCAGCCAATGGTCTACCAAGAGCGGACCATTCCAGTCGTAAAAAATCACGGTACAAAAAACCAGAACCAACTTCATTGTTCAAAAAATGATTTTTGAAAAAATACTCTCTTTGTAGAAATCGGCCATAATCCTGGTACAAGAGTTCCTGAATGCTCAATTCTAGCTTTTTGGTCTGAGCTTGCTGATACCTGCGCGAAACATTTTGCATAAAATCCTGCCATTCTTCAGCAATTGCTGTTACCACTGCTGGATCAATGGTAGAAATATCCTGGCGAATTTTTAGTATCAAATCATGAAAAAGCATATATAAACTCCATTATTGCAATTTTGGTTTTTTGATTTTTTTTGTCTGCAATTTGCGTGACATTTAAGAATCGTTTATTGAGTCTTTTTGAATCGGTAATGGAAAAATGAAAACGATCTGTCCTTTTTGTGCGGAATTAATGCTGCTGCAACTGCGAAACATCATTCCTGACAAAGCCAAAAGATGCATCGCGATCAATCGTTCAGGAAACGCGGTTTTTGGCCCGCCAGTCTTTCCTTTGTTTTGAATCATGTTCTGGCTTTGTTTTTGCAGTTTATAATGAAAAATTATTTGTAAAAAATTCTTTTGCCATGAATCAGTGAAGACTCGTAAAGAAAAAATAAATCTGCCTTGCGTTTTATTGCGTAGAAGCTCATGGCCATAACGAAAAAGGATAGTACGTAAGTGATGGTTTGTTTCCATTGTTAACGATTGTGAGCCAATAGCATGAAAACTATTATGGATTTGCAAGCGCATTTGAAAAGAATGCCAGGGAATATTTCGGAACAATTGCCAGAGTTGTTCAATGACAATGTATAACGATTGTTGATTATGGCTTTGCGTTATATTCATATTTTGTATCAAAAATCCGTTAGGCCCATAAGTCAAGAGAATTATGGATTTTCTTATTTTTATTATTATTGCTTAGATAGCCAATGGCGCAATATGCACTATGTCAAAGAATAAAGTACGCGCCCCCAAATGCAAATTTTTCAGTTAGAAAAATAAATCATAAATAACACCCCGAATAAAATTGCAATACTAAAAATCGATGCTATTATAATGATAGTAATTTTTATGTGTTTTTTTTGTTCAATTTTTTCTTCTGAATAAGAAAGATCTTCAGCTCCGTATATTGGGCCGGTTGGTTTTAACAATTTATAACCATTCTTTTTTTGTACATAAGGAACACGTAAAATATTCGCTATTTCTTTCGCGCTTTGTTCTAGCCCGTCGCAATAGCTTTCTTGAACTGGATTGCTGATTTTTATTATTTTCCCTTTTCTTGTAATGACTACCGCAGTGAATGCCCAATACTTTGAGCTTTTAGTTTGTACCAGCTCGCCGCTTGCTGTTACCAGGGAAATGTCCGAAAAAGAACAGATATCTTTAGTCTGTTGAAAGAATAAAAATTTTCGTGAAAAAATAATTTTTTGAAACATTTTGTTCAGAATGAAAAAGTTGTCTGTGCCGATTCTCAGTATAATCGATAGCACCAAGGTGGCTACTGGTATCAGATAATATAGCCAGTTGACATCCCATGGTCCCAGTAACGGCGTGCCCAAGAAAGATAGGGCCAGGACAATGATAACTATTAAAGATAGTCCTGCAAATACCGAAAAAATTGATTCTAATAAGGTGTCAAAATCAATTTTGTAATTTCCATCTGCTAATCGTGTGATAGATAATCCTTTGGTTAGTTCGGTTATAATTTTTCCATTTACTCTTTGTGATTCCTGGTCTTTTGGTTCGGTTTCAAGACTCATTTACATACCTCATTTTTCCGACGATTCTATGTATCAGGCAATGTTTCATTAATTTTGTCAACAATATTTAGGTCAAGGAGCTGTTTTTGAGAATTTGGCCTGGGTGGTTTTTTGTTGGGGTGATTGATCAGGATTATTCTTTTTGCGGATACCATATTGATACCATTTTGATCCTGTTAGTCAATTTTTTTACTAAATGTGTTTGAAGACCAATGCAGTTATTTAAAATTTCCTTACCCTTAGTGAATCCTTTATAAATAATCTGTAATACTAAATCAAGATAATGATCAATAGCATAAGCCAAAAGGCAAGAAACAGAAACCTTGCCATATCTGCGAGCATCCAAATTCCTTTCATAATCTCTCTGGCCAATATACAAATTCACAATATGGATATCCCCCTCCGCTTTTTGGTATCTGACACGTATCGATTTATCTGTCATCTCAAAAACGCGTTCATTTATATATCTCAATAATAAAATCATCAATTCGTTCATTGATATATCGTGCTTTTCTGCCATTTTTTCTAATATTTCCTTGTGTCTTGATTTCAAGCTCACACTTGTGTGATTGGTATATTCTTTGGGTTTGATTTGCATATTCATATAGACCTCTTGTACAAAAAAAATGAAGTTCTATTACTTAT
Source organism: uncultured Leptospiraceae bacterium (assembly GCA_964501965.1). Classification (GTDB taxonomy): domain Bacteria; phylum Spirochaetota; class DYNZ01; order DYNZ01; family DYNZ01; genus CAZCVM01. The sequence goes on from CAZCVM010000029.1 coordinate 9,877, forward strand.
AAAGCTCAGTTCGTTTCCATTTGTCCCAAAAATAATGAATATTTTTAATTTTTATTAATTTATATTTTACATAGTTATTTAAACTTAGCTTATTTTAAGAATTTTGCTTGCATTTACATGGGGCATCATGGCTTTTATCATTTGTTATTAGAAAGGTAAAAACAAATGATAGATTCCAAAGACAACATACAACTCAATCTGCAAAAAATGATAAAAGATCTATCCTATCGGCAAGCACCTTCCGCGCAAGAAGCCTTTACATTGGCCTCGGGAAAAAAATCCATGCATTATTTTGATCTAAAAAAAACCATAATGGACCCACAGGGATTTATGTACACTGCGGCAGCATTGTGGTATTTTTTGGAGCAAAAAAATATGCTGGATGATTTTGAGGGGGCAGGTGGCATGACATTGGGGGCGGATCCTTTGGCATTTGCATTGGCTCAACAATCATATTTACGTCAAAAACCACGGTATCCGCTCATTGTCCGAAAAAATGAAAAAGGGCATGGCATGAAGCGACGCATTGAAGGTTATCTGGACAATGTGGACAAAGTTTTGGTTTTAGATGATGTGGTCACAACCGGCGGATCAAGTATACTAGCTATCCAGGCGTTTCGTGATGCTGGAAAAAAAGTGACTCATTGTTTGACCCTGGTAGACCGCATGGAAGGCGCGACAGAAGAGATGGCAAAAATGGGAGTGCAGCTCATTTCGTTATTCAATTTGGATGATTTTATTAAGGACTAACAATTTATCATTAATTTTTATGATTAAATATTGTAAACAAAATCAGTTTTAGACAATGGCTTATTTTTAGCAGACAAATAAATGAGTTAGATGAATTTTTGCGGGAGAGAGAAATGGAATACTGGCAATTGGAAAACAACCAACTCAAATTGGAAAGCAAAGCTCGGGGCTTGGGCTGTGTTTATGTCGGAGTTAGTTTTTTAGGATTATTCATTGTTTTGGGAGCATCTCTTTATACAGCTTCGATTTGGGAAAAGAGTACTGTGACGGATTTTTTTATTCCTGGTTTTATTTTTTTGTTTGGAATGGTCTTTTTTTTAACTGGGTTTTCTTTTAGAAGTATGCAATTTCAGTCCACTGTTATCCTCGATAAAGACATGGAGTATGTTACCTTTTATAAAAAGCCGGATAAGCAATATTCATTTGGCTTGGGCCAGGTAGGATTTATTCGTGTAGTTTTAGTTTACGAAACATCCGGCTCAGGATCGTCTCGTCGTTCTTATAAGACTTTTCAGGTTTTTTTGGTAAAAAAAGACGGAGCGCATTTTTGGCTAAACACATTGAAAGATCAAAACCAGGCAGAAGATTTTATAAAAACCCTGGCTGATTATTTACAAATTGAGGTCAAAGATGAGACAGAGTTGATGTTATCGAGAGAGGCTAGAAGAGATTATACGAAAACCAAGGCATCTTTTCCCAGGGACTATGCGCACCCTTTTATCAAAATTGATGATATTGGTACCGAGAAAAAAATCGCTCTCAAGCAAACATCATCATTATTTTTGATATTTTTCAAGTTCATTATTTTTGTTTTGTTTTTTGGTGCGCCTTTGATAATTTTGGGAGGTGGGGAAAATGCGCCAATTTTTTTTGTTATATTTGGAGTCATATTTGGTCTGTTTTGGTATGGAGCTATTTTGCTTATTTTTTTATTGCAGCTAAAGAAATACGAATTGATTCTAAAACCGGATCAGCTTATACTACATATGCGTTTTTCTTTTACCCCTCTGAATGCAATTTTAAGTCAAAAAATTTCTATTTTTAAGCATCATATCAAATATATTCGCGTGCATCGTTTGAATCAAGGAAACTATTGGCTGAGTGTAGCTGTACCCCGAAGCATACAAATCCCAAAACCTAGTTTTATTTTCAATATGGGATTTATTAATAAAAAATCTATAGAGGAATTATTCCCAGATGAAAAGGTCATTGGTCTTTGGGAGATTCAAGGATACTTAAAACCAGGCCAGGGCGCGGATTATAGTGATCTTCTTTTTTTAGAGGAAACGCTGGAAAGATATTACCGCGTTAATGAAGATGATCTTGGTTCTAGTAAATAGCAGTTATTTTTATTTGTTTTTTTTGCTTTCCATCTGATCTATAGGCGGATGTATCACAGGGGGAGCGTTGCGCAGCAAATCAAGTGCTTTAATTAAGGCACTTTCATATTCCGCGCGTTCCAATTGGCTGGTTACTTCATTGCGAAACAGGATAGGATCCATATCAAATCCATCTGTGCGTTCCTTTATCAAAGTATGTGCGGCAGCGTTTTGATCTTTGCGGCCAAGAATTTGGTATACCTCAATGGGGCGTTGAATACCTTTGACATGTAATTGACCGCGAAAATCCGCTTCAACCAAATCTTTGACCAGTAAATATGTGGCCCCGCTTACCAGTATGCCGCCAGTTTCACTTAAATGTTCTAAACGGGCAGCTGCATTAACTTGGCCACCTATGATAGTATAGTCCATTCGTTCACTGGAGCCAAAATTGCCAATAGTGCAAAATCCGGTATTTATGCCAATGCGAATCTGGAAATGGTGATTGATGCCTTGTTTTTTCCATGAATTTCTGATATTTTTGATTTCTGATTGCATTTCTAAAGCCATTAACACAGCATTCTTTGCGTTTTGCTGGGAATTGCTACCATCTGAATCACCAAAATAAATCATAATGGCATCGCCAATATATTTATCAATAGTTCCGTCATATTTTTGGGCAATTTTGCTCATTTCATTTAAGTATTCATTTAATAAATTCGCTAAAAGTTCAGGTTCAACCGAATCAGTCAAATCAGTGAAACCGACAATATCAGAAAAAAATATGGTCAATTTTTTGCGTCTATTTTGGCTTGTGTCGTTAGAAATATTGCCCAGCACAATCAATTCATATAGTTGTGGAGAAAGATATTTTTTCATTTGCTGCATCATAATGGTGATTTGTTCATTACGGATGCTAAGTTCATTCTCGATTTCTGTTGAATGGTCTAGTGTAGTTTCATAAAGGAGTCTTTGATCATTCAAATCTGATTGCATTTCTTGATATTTATTTTCGATTATTTCAATCATGTCAACGGCTGCTTTTTTTGTCAGTGGATTATCTGTGTCGCATAAATCTGTTTTTAATTTGCTTAATAATTCGGATATTTCCATTGTATATTTCCATTTTAATAATAAATTTTGATATATGTTGATTACAATTTTAATTGCCATCGATTTATGGATTTAGAAAATAAGCAATTCATTTTTCTCATTAATAAGATTTTCCTTGTATCAATTCGATTAATAGGATTAATAAAGCTTTAATATTATTTTTTTTCTTGCTTTTATTTTGAGATTTTATTTTGTAAACTAGAGTTATAATTTTTAAAGATTTTAATAATAATTTTGTATTATTTTTGTAAGTATAATCTAGTGTAATAA
>CAZCVM010000030.1:0-13197 GCA_964501965.1 uncultured Leptospiraceae bacterium
TGTGAATTGGACTCTTTGGAATTGAAAATCCACGACATCAGCAAAAGTTTTTACCAGCAAAGTTTTGGCCAGGCCGGGCATTCCTTCAAAGAGAATATGCCCACGGCATAGCATGGCAATGGTGATGGACTGAATCATTTCACTTTGTCCCACAATTACCTTGGCCAGCTCGGTCTGCATATTTGTCAGCAGTTCATGATGCTCATTGATCTGTTCCGTTAATAGCTCCATGTCATTTGTCACAATGTACCTCAAACAAAAATTCTTATTAGCACAATTTTTTTAATGCGTCAGGTTTTCAACTGCTTTTTATACTATTAAAATTGTAACAAATTATCGTGATAATGCTCAAGTAAAAAATAACAAATCAAATGCTAGAAGTTTCCGGGACAACTTGTTCGATTTTTTCTTCCATATTTGTTTCCACCGGAGTTCTGTTGAGTACTTCTGGATTTTGGACTGGAAAATGTTCTTTTTTGTGGATTTTGTTGATTAAGTCCGAAATATTTTCTTCTTTGAAAGAGGAAATCAGCAAGCCGGAATAAAAACTGATATCTTCCAAGTCGGATACCTGAATCCGGTCAAAATCCTGTGGATTGATGACAGATTTATTGCGGTAAGAATAATAAAATTCATCTACATGCGGTGCGTAATGGATTTTTAATTGATGAATAGGGCTCTTTTTGAAAGTAAAAACCACAGAATAATTTTTATTGAGAGCTTTGAGATATTTTTCTATGGATTCGTATGTCAATTCCATTGGGTATTACCTTTTTAACATTTTTGTGTATTGCTCAAGCGTGTGTTGGGACTTTGCTTTGTATGAGCAGCGCAAGCAAATAGTTTCTATCGTGCATTGTCAAGCACTTTGTTGGCCTGGAATTATTTTCTAAGAGATTTCCTTTTTTAGGACTTCCACGACACGTTGGGAAGCCTTACCGTCTAATGGGAAATACATTTTTTTTATATCATCGTCAATAAAGGACAATTTATTTTTATCAGGATCAACAGCTTCATACACAGCTTTTTTCAAGTTTTTGGCGTCATTAATATGGATAAAGGAAGGCAGCCATTGCTCAATGTTTTCATCCAAAACACTTTGTCCGTCAGAATGCAAAGGATCTGTCATTTCATAAATGATACCAACGCGCCGTAATGCCAAAAATTCATTGAGCACGCTTGAACCTTCACTGATCAATGTGTCCGCGATAAATAGATACGGCATAATGTTTACAATGTCTGGACTCAATAGGTAAATATGGGAGCTACCTTTGATACGTTTTTCTACAAACCGATGTTGAGAGTGGGAAGCGTATTTTCCAGCCCAGGAATATGGATGCAATTTTATAATAATATTGAAATCATTGAGTTTTGTTAATTCCTCTGTTAAATCAAAAATAGAAGAGGGCTTATAAGAAGGCGCGTAAAGTATGGTTTTTTTGTTTTCATCCAGACCAATGTTTTGAATGATTTGTTTTTTTATCAAAGAACCGTTAAAAAATACATCGAGCTTTGGTAGACCGGTTTCAAAGATTTTTAGTTTATCCTCAAGGCGGTATTGCAGATATTTTTGCTTCCGGTAGGGACCTTCAATAAATCGATGATACGTCACTTGTGATTGCTTGGACAGATTCCTATATCGTTGCGTTTTAATACTAACTCCATGTTCGATATTGCACAATAACGCAGTACCGTATTTTTGCGGATTTCCCAATGTGTCGCTGCAAATAACTATATCAAAACCATTGGTTTGCTCTGTTAAGCGGATGCCTTTGCTTTGAAACTCTTTTTCTATCTTTTTTTTTTGAGAAATAAGAAATATGCCCCAATGCCGTTTTTGATTTTTTCCAATTTTGACATACAATTCAAAGTCCTTATCCTTTGACATTTCATCAAATAGCGGTTTCATCGCAACCCAATAATATATCTGAACCACCTCAAAAAGAACTTTGATTTTTTTTTGCAACATATTCCGTTTCCTTTTTTTTATGTCATTAAATTGCTAAAAATTTAAGCCATATCATGGAAATTTGCTTTGCGTTTTTGCAAAAAGGCCTGTGTGCCTTCTACCATTTCATTTTCCGTATCACCATTTTGCTTTGGAAATAACTGGCCAAAAAAATCTGCTTCTATTGCCAATCCCTGGTCCAGGTCATTTGCAAACGAGGCTTCCACAGCTTGCTTGCTATGCCACAATGCCCTGGGCCCCTTAAAGGCCACTTTTTTGGCTATACTTTCCGCCAGATCCAGTAGCTTGTCTGGTTCCGCTGCGGCAATGGCTAAACCAATGTCCATAGCTTTTTGGCTGTCAATTTGTTCTCCAGTGAGGATCAAGTATTTGGCCCAACCCATACCCACGACACGGGGCAAACGCTGGGTAGCACCAAATCCGGGAATAAGCCCTAGATTGACTTCCGGTTGGCCCATAAGTGCTTTGTCGGAAACGATACGAATGTCACATGCCAAAGCCAATTCTAGTCCGCCGCCCAGGGCAAAACCATTGATCGCGGCAATGGAAATTTGCGGCATTTTTTCCAACTGCCGAAAAACAGCCTGGCCTTGTTGCGCAAAAGTATTGCCTTCATCACTGTTTAGGCCAGACATTTCAGAAATATCCGCGCCAGCAATAAAGGCTTTGCCTTGGCCGGTGATAATCAAGGATCTCAGCGATTTTGTCTGTTCAATCTCACGCAAAATTTGTAACAATTCTGCCAATAGTTCGCTATTGAGCGCATTCAAAGCTTCCGGTCTTTGTATGGTCAGAATTCCGGTTTTGAGTTCTGGTTTTTCGTTCCAGGTAAAATACTTAAAATTTTCTTTCATTGACTTTCCTTGGATTTCCTTTCATTCATTTAAGAGCATTCTATTCGCAAAAAATATTTTGTTAAAATAATGGTATTCTAATCATGCTAGGGGGTCACAGCCAATCGGTCGTCATTGGACTGGTCGGCAACCAGTACATCTCCGTCATCTTTATACTTTTTGAGAATAAAATGGGTGACTGTGGACAGAACAGAATCCAGTGTAGATAGCTTTTCTGATACAAATTCGGCTATTTCCTGTAAATTGTCTCCTTCGAGCTCTACCAATAGATCATAAGCACCAGAAATCAAATAGCAGCTTTTTACTTCTGGAAAATTGTAGATTCTTTGGGCTATCCGGTCAAAACCGTAGCCTCTTTGAGGAGTTACTTTTACTTCTATCAATGCCTTGGTTTGGATATGTGCCAATTTGTTCCAATTGATAACAGCTTTGTATTTTACGATAAAACCATTTTGCTCCAGCATAGTGATGGTTTCTGTGACAGTTTCGTTTGTGACTTCCGGGCCCAGTAGGGATGTTATCTCTTCGGGTTGCATTTTTGCGTTTTCCCGCAAAATTTGGATAATTTTCATTTGCATTCCCTGTAAGGAAATACTTTTATTGTCTAAGTTGTTTTTCATAGATTACAATTGCCTTATTGTTTAATATTCAGGAGGGCCATATGAGAACATGGCTTCATTTTTTAAAGAAAAAATTCTTTCTTTGCGCAAGTTTTTTGCGGTTTGCGTTATTTACGCGGTTTGGATTGTCTGCATTGTTTGTATTGTTTGTTTTGTTTACAATGACAATGTTTTTGGGGGACTATGAATGGCAAAAATCCATATCCAATTCCAAATCCAGTGACAATGTTTCCGGCTCTTTGTATGCCCAGGCCCGCAAATACCAATATATTGGCGCGTTTCATTGCCGCCAATGTCATCTCAAAAATAGTGGCGACCAATACGGAGCCTGGATCCGGTCTGCTCATAAAAAAGCTTACCAGACTTTGCGATGGGGCAAAGACCGCTTGCGAATGGTGAAAGAAAAATACAATATTCCAGACGCAGCCAAAGATAAACGCTGTTTACGGTGTCATACTTCAGGACAAAAGAAATTGTTGGTCAATGTTTTGCCTGATGGTCGCAAAATCCGCAATTATGAAGGTGTTGGCTGTGAAGCCTGTCATGGCCCGGCCCAGAAATACATAGAACCCAGCATACACTTATCTCCATCCGGAGACAGCAGGCAGGTCAAAATCCAGCATGGCATGTGGGCCATTCTGGGAGATGACGGTATTCGTCTGCGCGAACGAATGTGTATGCGCTGTCACCGCAAGGATCGGATGTGCAGTTTTCCGGGCGCGAAAGGCAAAGAGCTTTCACTGCCAATAATAAGCAATTTTCGGCATGATTTGAAATACTAGGTAAGTCAAGAAATATTCTTTGTATAGGGTCTTTTGCGCCGCAAGAGCTCATTTATTCCCGCACTTCTTGAAAGGACAAATTTCTTTCCGGCTCAGAAAAATGCCAGCGCAGTGCGCTGTATTTGTATTCGATTTTTTTCAATTGCTGCAGCAAAGCAAAGTATTCTTCCCTTTGAAACAATGATTGTAAAGAGAATTGATTGAGGATCGGATCCAGGTGAAAAAAATCCTGGATTATGTCCTGATTCACGGAATTTTGAATTTTTTCTTCTATATTAATAGAAGTTAAATAGTTATTTAAATAGTTATTTAAATTATTCTGAGAATGATGACTAAGGTTGCTGGTTTTGGTTTGATTCCATAAATTTTGGAGAGCGATTCTTTTCTCTTTGTGGTATCGTATCTGGCAAAACAATCCGGTCCATTCTACCGGAGAAAAAACATAGCGCATAAACCTTTTTAAGTGGCCTCGCAGTATCTCCTGTAGAGATGTTTCTTCCATTTTAATACCAATAATAGGCACCATGTATGTGGGGCCGATTTTTAGTATTTGCTTCATTAGTTTTTTGCTGTCCATATTGGCATTGTCCAAATTAATAAGGCACATTGAATGTGGGTTTTCACTTAGCAGCGATTCATGGATTTCCTCGGCATGCCAGATATTATGTATTTGAAAAGGAATGACCGCAGCCAATTTGCGTAGAAAATGAGTGAAACGCATATCCGGTTGGTCCCACAAATATATGTTCAATGTCTGTTGACGAAATGGAATGCTTTGGGAGGCCGGATTTTCCTGTTTATCAATACATTGGGCTAAGGATGACAAAAGAAATGTCAAATCCCCTTTGGCAGGCCAATCTGTGTAGCCGTACAAAATACCAATGCGGTCCCTGACGGAACGCGCGATTTTTTGCATACTCAATAAAACCGGGATCACAGAATCATTGTTGGGAATGATTTTTTCCCAGCCAGTCAATTCGTCTTGTTCCGCGATAAGTATTAATACAACGCGGTTTTTGCCGGAAAATTCCTGGATTGCCTGCCATTCCGTGGCCAATGGATATTGCTTTTTGATGGGTGCTTGGTTTTTATCTTTTTCGATTGTTATTGCTTCAAAGGCCGGATTTTTTTGCAGATTGAATACAAATGTTTCAGAAAGGTAAAAACCAGTATTTTGCGCTGGTTCATCAAACCATTGTAGCAATTCCGTGAGTTTGCCGGAGATTTTTTCCGAGATAAAAATACTCATCGGGTATTTTGAAGATGGGGCGTAATGTTCGCTTTTATGGGAGATATTTGTATTCTTTGTTTCAGTCATATTTTATACTCAGCCAGAAGGATATCGCAAATCTATGTAATGCTCATTTTATTTAATTTTTTTTCAGAAATATGGGCCATTTTTAAAATGGCCCATAGGGATTAATAGAATTTTTTTTTGGGATATATTTTTTTTCGATTTTAATGTCAGTATTTTTGCTTTACTTGACATAAAACTTGGGGCAAAATTCTTTGGTCTCAAGAATACATGGCAGCAAGAAAATAGAATTAATAAATATAACATTATATAAAAGTATAAAAAGTATAAAAAATATAAAAATTTTCAAAAAGGCCCCGGAAATAGCTAAAGAACTAACATGAGAAAAACAAAAATCATTTTCATTGGCGTGGTTATTTTACTTGCGGCAATATTTGCCGGCTGGATATATTTTTTCTATTTCAATATAGAGCGCACCAATATTATCCGCCGCTCGGTAGATAAGTACACCGGACAGAATCTCACTGTGACGATATTTAGCATGGACGGCAAGATCATCAAGCAATGGCGCGGCGTCAAAAAAATAACCAGCAGCGGTGATTCCGGCAGGCCATATACCTATTTTTATACCAAAAATAATAAATATGTACAAATACCGATTTCTGTAACTTATATCGCGGAAGAAGAATAATTGTTCAATGATCATTTGTTAGTAGTATAGAAAAAAAATAAGCAGAAAAGGAATCAATAATGCTCCTTCATTTTGGAATGGTTTTTGTTTTTTTGATGACAGCAATCATTTTTGTAATAGTGGCTTTGTTTTTGTCCAAGCTGGTCCGACCGGACAATCCCAGTGCTTTGAAAAATCAGACTTATGAATGCGGTGAGGAAGCAGTAGGAAGCGGCTGGCTCAATTTTAATATGCGGTTTTATGTGATCGGATTGATTTTTCTGGTTTTTGATGTGGAGATCGCTTTTATTTATCCTGTTGCAGTGGTATACAAAGATTGGATTGCCCAAAATATTGGCGCGGTAGCATTGCTGGAGCTGATGGTTTTTCTAGGTATATTGGCATTTGGCCTGGTTTATGTCTGGGTCAAAGGCGACTTGGAATGGGTGCGTGATTTTGTGCGCGGCGGTAAGGAACCGATGCAGGCATTTGAAAAACCCATTGCTCCGGCGATGAAAAAAGACCCAAGTTGAAAACATTCAGTGCATTAATTGGAAATATTTATTGTCAAATGTATTTGCGATGCTGACAAAACCCAGACAAGGTAATGGAGAAAAATATGGACGGATTGATTCATAGATTAGGCGACAATGTTTTGGTGACACGGATTGATGACGTTTTAAATTGGGCACGGGAAAATTCTTTGTGGATGTATTCGTTTGGTTTGGCCTGTTGCGCTATAGAAATGATGCAAACTGCGGGTCCCAGATCTGACCTAGAGCGTTTCGGTATGGCACCTAGAGCTACCCCCAGGCAAGCGGATTTGATGTTTGTTGCTGGGACTATGACTTACAAAATGGCGATCCGTACCAAAGTCTTGTATGAACAAATGGCAGAGCCGCGATACGTTATTTCCATGGGTAGCTGTTCCAATAGCGGCGGTTTATTTACTTCTGGTTATTCTGTGCTCAAAGGAATAGATCAAATACTTCCGGTGGATGTTTATGTGCCAGGATGCCCGCCCCGTCCGGAAGCTCTGGTAGAAGCAATTTTTAAGCTGCGCGATAAAGTAAAAAAAGAAAGATATTTGCGCAAGCCGGTTCCGGCGCAAAAAGATGTTTCTGCGGTGGACTCGCCCAAAGAAATATTGCGTGATTTTAGCATTCATACGTTTCAAAAAAATAGCAAATAGGGGATTTCATGAGCGAAGCAAGCGAAATACAAACACCAACATTGCGACAAACGGATTTTTATACCAGGGAAAACACAAGAAAAATTTTTGATCAATTGACCTTGCAGGTGGGGCAGGCCTGTACTTTTGCCCGATTGGAAGAACCAACACCCTCTATAGAAATAGATCCGCAAAAAGTAAAAGATATTTTTGCCAATCTGCATAAAATGGGTTACCAGTTTTTGGATTCGATTTCTGCGGTGGACCTGCTCGATTTTGCCGGACCGGAAAAAGACCGGACAAAAGTACCCTGGCAAGCAATTTATCCGGCGGCAAAAATATCCGCACCGGAAAGCAATGCGGAAAATGTTGCTGAGAATGTTGCTGCTGAAAATGTTGCTAAAGAAGACAATTCGGCCAGACTGTTTATGCTCGTCTATCATCTATTCAGTTTTGAACAAAAGCAAGGCCTTGTGATCAAGGCAATCCTTAGCGATACAGTGGTCCAAACAATAGACTCTATTTATGGCAACGCCAATTGGTTGGAACGGGAAATATTTGATTTATTTGGCATTGTGTTTGATGGATCGCGAGACATGAGAAGACTGATGATGCCGGAAGATTGGGTTGGTTTTCCTTTGCGGCGCGATTACCAGCAGCCCGATCAATATGCCGGAATGTCAACGGAGCGTCCAGATCCCATTGAACATTTGATTCAATATCAAAAACAGCAGACAGAAGAAGGACTTCAATAATTAAAAATTGATATGATAAACCATTTTTTGGTTCTTTTGAATTGATGAACAGAAATTTGTAAGAATAATGGAATAGGTTATGACAAACACAGTGACGGAAATACAGCGCGGGTTTGATGATCAGTTGAGCGACGCGGAAAAGTATATCATCCATGATCCAGTGAGCGACGAAATGGAACTGAATATGGGGCCCCAGCACCCGTCCACCCATGGGGTGATTCGTCTGGTTTTGAAAACAGATGGTGAAGTGGTCTCGCGCGTGATACCTGATGTTGGTTATTTGCATCGCTCCATTGAAAAAATCGGAGAAAAAATATCGTATTTTGGATTCTCTCCTTACACAGACAGAGTGGATTATTTGTCCGCCATGCATGCCAATGCGGGCTGGGCAATGGCTTTGGAAAAGTTGATCGGCATTGAAGTACCCACTCGGGCCGAATACTTACGTGTGATCACTATGGAGCTGAACCGGATCATTAGTCACATGTTGGCAGTTGGCACTTTTGCCATGGACATAGGCGCGTTTACGCCTTTTGTCTATTTACTTCGTGAACGGGAAGCTATCAATGATTTGATAGAATCTATTTGCGGGGCCCGATTGACATACAATTATATTCGTATCGGCGGCGTGAGCTTTGATATGCCGGAAAACTTTCCAGACAAAGTGCTGCCGTATTTGGATCATTTGGACAAGATTATTGATGAGTTCAACCGTTTGATCACATTCAACAAAATCTATGTAGAAAGATTGGCCAATGTGGGCGTCATATCCGCAGAAAAAGCCATTCATTATGGCCTAGTGGGTCCCAATTTGCGGGCTAGCGGAGTACAATGGGATTTGCGCAAAGATATGCCATATAGTGTTTATGACCAGCTAGACTTTGATGCAGTGATCGGCCAGGGCTGGAAGGGCCAGGTAGGAGATTCGTTTGACCGTTTTTATTGTCGCGTACTGGAAATGGCTCAATCCAGCAAAATTATCCGGCAAGTTGTGCAGCAAATACCAGCCGGAGACATTCAGGCGAAAGTAGCCCGCAAATTGCGTCCACCTGTAGGCGATGTTATGAGTCACGTAGAATCGTCGCGCGGCGATATGAGTTATTTTGTGGTATCGGACGGGTCTACAAATCCGTATCGGGTAAAAATCCGCACAGGTTCTTTCAATGCCATGACTGTACTAGAAGAGCTATCGCCGGGCATGATGATTGCTGATTTGGTAACATTTTTTGCCAGCTTGGATGTGGTAGCACCGGAAATAGACAGATAAGGCAGCATAGAGAAAATAAAATAAAGAAAATAAAATAAAGAAAATAACATAGAGAAAATAACATAGAGAAAAAAGCATAAAAAAAATAGTATAAAGAAGATAGCATCGATTGAACAGCATAAATAAGTAAGCATAGATAAATTAGCAGAATAAAGGGAGTTAATAAAAAGTGCAAAATTTGATAAATTATTTAAGTCAGATGACCGGATTGAGTCAAGGATTTATCACTGTAGCTTTCATGGTTACCGTAGCCCTGATTATTCTAACTTTTCTGTCCCTTTATGCGGGTATTACATCTGTTGTGGAGCGAAAAATAGCTGGACGGGTGCAAACCCGGTTTGGTCCGAACAAAGTTTGGTTTCGCGGTTTGTTCCAGTTTTTAGCGGATGGTATCAAAACTATTCAAAAAGAAGATATTATACCCACAAACGCAGATAGGCCGCTATTCAAGTTGGCTCCCTATATTGTTTTTGCCGGAATGTTTGCCAGTTGGGTAGCATTGCCATTTGGCCGGGAGTGGATTGCAGCGGACATCAATATTGGTATTTTGTATATTTTTGCGGTGACCTCCTTGAATGTGGTTGGCTTGATGATGGCAGGCTGGGCATCCAACAATAAATGGTCATTGATAGGCGGTGTGCGTTCAGCTGCGCAAATAGTTAGCTATGAGATTCCTTCTGGTTTGGCCACATTGACAGTGATTTTGATCACTGGATCATTGTCCATGCAATCCATTATTCAGGGGCAGGGTGCTATGCCATGGCAATGGAATATTTTTCATGATCCATTTACTATGCTCGCGTTTTTCATCATGTTTATGTCTTTGCTCGCGGAAGGCAACCGTGTACCGTTTGACATACCAGAAGCTGAGTCCGAACTTGTCAGCGGATACAATACCGAATATAGCGGCATGAGATTTTTGCTTTTTTTCTTCGCAGAATGGGCCAATATTTGGGTCATTAGTGCTATTATCACTACTTTGTTTTTGGGCGGCTGGCAAACCCCCTGGGCATTTGAAGTAATGATCCTGGGACAGAATGTGGAAATTTTGGGTGTATTTGTTTTTGCTGTAAAAACATTGATAGTTTCCTTTGTGGTAATATGGCTGCGCTGGACATTGCCGCGTTTAAGGGTGGATCAATTGATGAACATGTGCTGGAAATACCTGACTCCGATTTCGTTTGTCAATATTTTTGGTGTTCTTGTCTGGATATTGTTTTTCCCGCAAGGCAATGAAATAGTATCAATTGTTTTGGCCGGCATTATGGGGCTATTGATACTGTATTTCTTTTATAAAGTGATAGCAATAAATTTGATTGGCATGAAAGCGCGGATTGATCTCAATCCGATCCAATAAAAGGTAGATATTAGCAATAGTAACATAAATAATGTCAAGGCTGATACTTGTTAAGAATGAAAGGTAGCGAGAGGAGTTGTATTCAAACCCATGAGCGCAGTAAAAAATTATTTCAGAAATATTTATGAATCCGTGACATCCATTTTTGATGGTATGACCATAACATTTGGTTATCTTTTGCAAAAACCTGTAACGATTCAATATCCAAACCGGCTGGCAAAACCTATTGATGAAACAATTGATGACCGGTTTCGCGGTTTTTTGCAGGTAGATTACAATTTGTGTACATCCTGTGAAGCCTGTGCCAAAGCCTGTCCGATTGACTGTATCGCCTTGGACGGAGTAAAAATACCGGACAAGAAAGGTAAAGCACCGTATTTCTTCTATATAAATATGGGTAAGTGTATGTTTTGCGGTTTGTGCGTGGAGCCATGTCCGACAGATGCTATTTATTTTACCAAGCAATTTGAAGGGTCTTACGCAAATCAAATGGATTTGGTTTATAGCTATGTGCCGGAAAACGTTTCAAAAGATTTTTTAGCAAAGGCACGTAAACTGGAAGAAGAAAAAGCAGCGCAAAAAGCGGCGCAGGCCAAAAAAAGCGAAGAGGAAGGCGGAAAATAATGAAGGAAATAATTTTTGTCCTATTTGCTTTGCTCACTGTGGGTTCAGCATTGTACATTGCCATCAGTCGTAATATTGTATATGCGGTATTTTCTTTGCTGCTGACGCTAGGTTCAGTGGCAGCATTGTATGTCTTTTTAGGAGCAGATTTTTTAGCAGGCATCCAGTTGCTGGTATATGTCGGCGGAATACTTGTGTTAATTATTTTCGCTGTGATGTTGATCCAGGGCATTGAGAAAGGTAAGGATACCAATCCCAGAAGGGTACCTGTGGTAGCATTGATTTTTGCTTTGATTTTGCTTAGCTCTTTTTTGTATGCTATTTGGCAAGTAGACTGGCCCACTGGAGTCAATCCGGTAAACGCGCCTTCGACCAAGGCAATCGGCAATTCATTGTTAAAAAACTACTTACTGCCGTTTGAAGCTATTTCTGTGTTATTGCTCATTGGTTTGATTGGCTCTGTTACGGTAGCCAGATTGGCGCATCAGAAAGGCGATCCGAAACAAGAGCAATGACCAGGCGATATTTGATAAGATAAATTTTTTTGAAGGATTAGGAAAACAGAGGATAATAGTATGTTATTTTCACTACCAGCGATACTGACAATTGGAACGATTTTGTTTGCTATTGGTTTATATACTGCTATGGTACGAAAGAATATGATAGCAATTCTCATCGGCATAGAGCTTATTTTGAATGGAACAGCATTGAATTTTGTGGGTTTTAGTTATTTCAGAAATTTATCCGGCGGCACAGAAATGGTTATTTTTATCATTGCTCTAGCCGCATTGGAAGCGGTGATTGCATTGGCCATTATATTGGCGATTTATAGAAATTATCGGACAACCGCGATAGATCAGGCTTCTGGATTGAGGGACTAGTTTAAATTTGAAATGTTGTAATGACAGAAGTGATTTTTGGAAGTAAAATTTCGATAGTAAGTTTTGACAATAAATTTTGACAATAAATTTTGAACAGTAAGCTTTGAGTAAAAGTTATTTAAGTAAGGAACAAGAGAGCGGAGAATAGAGCATGTTTGACATCCAATCCATTTCCGGTTTAATCGTACTCTTTCCCTTTATCGGGGCATTTTTGTGGGGTATGAATCATTTGTTTGGCAACCGTATGTTGGGGCCAAACGCAAAAAAAGTAGTGAGCATTGGTGCTCCTTTGATGGTTTTTATTTCTTTTTTGATCGGTGTTTTGTATTTTATAAAAATGATGCAAATGCCTGCTGATCAGCGCGTTATCAAGGAAATAGTTTTTCCCTGGTTTCAAACAGCGCTTTTTCAGAACAATATTGGATTTGAACTCAATCCATTGACCATGGTCATGGTTTTGACTGTCAGTGGGGTGGCATTTTTGATACATGTGTATTCTATCGGTTATATGCATGAGGACAAGGATTTTAGCAAGTTTTTTTCCTATCTCAATCTTTTTACGGCAATGATGCTTATCTTGGTAATGGCAGACAATATTTTGTTGATGTTTGTCGGCTGGGAAGGCGTCGGTCTATGTTCGTATTTATTGATTGGTTTTTGGTACAAGGATATACTCAAGGCCAAAGCGGGCATGAAAGCCTTTATTGTCAATCGTATCGGTGACTTTGCATTTATTATCGGTATGTTTAGTATGTTTTGGGTGATGGGAAGTATGCTGGGCCAATATTCTTTTGATTTTGCCTATATCAACAATAATGCAGAGTTGTTTGCGAAGCAAACTATTTTTGGTTTTCCAGCCGCAGAGTTTGTGGCTGTCATGTTTTTTATCGGCGCAACCGGCAAATCAGCGCAGATTCCTTTGTATGTTTGGCTGCCGGACGCCATGGCCGGTCCGACGCCTGTGTCAGCATTGATACACGCGGCTACAATGG
>CAZCVM010000031.1:0-1077 GCA_964501965.1 uncultured Leptospiraceae bacterium
AGGGCAATGGGCGCACCATAAACTGCCATGACCGCGTCGCCGATAAATTTGTCCAAAGTTCCTTTGTACTCAAAAACAATATCAATCATTTCACTAAGATACAAATTCAAAAAATCAATCACTTCATTCGGAGTCTTTGCTTCTACCAATTGAGTGAATCCGCGGATATCAGAAAAAAGCACAGCCACATTGCGCAAAGACCCGCCCATTTCCAAAAAATGACGTTTTTTATTTATCTCTTCCACCAGCTCCTTGGGCAAATACCGTTCCAGCAAAGCAGTCTCATGGATTTTGATGACTTTCTTGCGCATACTGCGAGCCAAAAACGCGGTGATCAAACCGCCCATGAAAACCTGGCCCATTGCTATGCTCGCGGCAAAATGATCCATATAAGACAAAAATAAAGACACTGTGGAGGCGATAGCCAAAATTGTGGTAAAAAAAGAATTGATCGGATCAAAACGAAACGCGGTAGAAAAAATAATCAGCAAAAATAAAATGACCATGATAAAAGAAAAACCAGTCACAAAAATATCTTCTTGAAAATTGTCTCGCAAAATCGGCAACAAAGCATGGCCCAGATATGTCAATACACCAATATCAATGATAGACACAATATACCGATAATAGGGTTTGTAAAGTCTTTGCTTGCGGCGAAACATCAAACGCAAATCCCAAAACAAAATAAAATAAACCGCAGTGATACCAGACAAGATACCAATGATTTCCCAGGGCATGGGCCGGCCATAAAAATTCACATCCAGCACCCGGTACAATACAGCACGGATAGAAATACTCAAAATAAAAATCAGACGAAACCAGGTGATCGCCCGTTCGCCCTTAAATTCTTCCTGGATAAAATAAGGACTGTATTCTTCTCTACGAATAAAAAAAAACCGAATCAAAGCATTTTTGATTCGGACAAAAACATTCAATATTTTGAACTGAGTAAGCAGATTGTTTTTCATAAGCACCTTTCACTGGCCTGGTAGTTCCGGCATTTCCGGTATTTCATTTTTGGTCAAACAACTTTCGCTATTGCCTTACAAAACAACCGGTTTTTTCAGGAACAATAAA
>CAZCVM010000031.1:1087-13033 GCA_964501965.1 uncultured Leptospiraceae bacterium
AAAATTCATCCTCGGGCATGGGCGGTGACACAAAATACCCCTGAATAAAATGACAACCCTTATTGGTCAAAAAATCCAATTGCTTTCTATTTTCGACACCTTCAGCGATCACTTCCAGACCGAGATTCCTGGACAAATTGATGATCGATTCTATCATTACATTCGCGTCCATATCATCCGAAATTTGATGCACAAATGACTTGTCAATTTTTATAATGTCGATAGGCAATGAATGAAGCATAGATAACGAGGAAAAACCAGTACCAAAATCATCCAAAGATATCACAATACCTTGCTGCCGGAATGCCGATAAAAGCGGCACAACATTTTCCTTATTCTGGATAAGCGCGGTTTCCGTGATTTCAAACTCCAGGTGTTTTAGCAAAACAGAAATTTCATTGTCAATCCCTTTGTACAAATGAGAATTGCTTTTTATCCACGGCATAATATTGTCGTTTCGCAATTGTATCGCGGACAAATTGACAGAAACACGAAAATTTTCCCAGTCAACAAATCCCTGGCCCCTATCATCTGTCGCTTCTTTTTGATCCGTCATTTGGTTGCTTAGCAAATGCAACGCTTTTTTCAACACAAATTCTCCCAACGGCAAAATGAGATTGCTTTCTTCTGCCAGTGGAATAAATACATCAGGCCGCACCCAGTCTCCGTTTTCTTCTTGCCAGCGCAAAAGTGCTTCTGCTCCAACAATTTTTTTGCTGCGGGTATCTATTTTGGGTTGAAAATACACTTGAAACTTTTGCTTTTCCAAAGCGTTGAACATACGGTTTTCCATATCCAGCCGTTTGGAAATCCAACTATTCATAGAGCTTTCATAAAACTGATAACTGCCGCGCGAAGTATTTTTCGCTTTGTACAATGCGGAATGAGCATTTTGCAAAATAGTATCAGGGTTGGGTTCTTTTTGAGATACATTCTCCGCAAAACTAATGCCATAACTGGCGGACAACAGCAATTTGCGTTCTGCTATTTGAAATGGTTCGCGCATAATCGCTGCCAGGTCAGATAATAGGCCAATGATTTCATTGCGACTATCCAATCCAGACGCCAAAATCGTAAACTCATCGCTACCCAGCCGGCCTATACTAATATTTTTGGGAAAAACATTGTCCAATCTGCGGGCAAACTCTGCCAATACCTGGTCACCATAAATATATCCCATACTGTCATTCACACTGCGCAGTCCGTCAATACCAGCAATAATCACCGCGATTTCTTCCGTATCTTTTTTTTGCTTCAGCAAAGCAGTGATACGCTCCAGCATAAATTGTTTGTTTGGCAAACGGGTCAGACTATCGTATTTTTCATGAAAAGATATCCGCTCTTCTTTGAGTTTGAGCTCGGTCAAGTCACGTAGCAAGCCCACATAATGGGTGACCTCGCCCTGGGTATTGCGCAATGCGAATATATGCAAATGCCCGGGAAAAGCCTCTTTATTTCTGCGGCGGTTCCACAATTCGCCGATCCATTCGCCTTGCGTCTGCAAAGTGCGCCACATTTGCGCATAAAATTTCTCATCTTGATGATCCGAACGCAGAAAATTTGGATTTTTACCCAAAATATCTTGTTCGCTGTAACCGGTGATTTGAGCAAACGCGGCATTGATCATGATGATATTGGTCCTAAAATCCGCAACAAAGAAACCTTCCCGAGAATTATCAAATATTTTCTGGGACAATTCAATAAAATTTTGGTCTTTTTTATTCTTGGAAATATCCCGAATCACTGCTATTAAAAACACTTTTCCGTGAAACTCAAACCGGTTGAGCGAAACTTCTGTATCAAAAACCGTACCATCCCCCCGCTTATGACGCCATTCAAAACGTTGCGGTTTACCTTGCAAAGCATTCTTGATGTATTGTTTGGCAGCGTTTTCCGAGGTTCTGCCTGATTCCTGCCTGGCAGGAGAAAAATCCCATGGATACTTTCCCAAAATATCTTTTTTACTGACATGAAAAATCTGTTCCACCCGATGATTGCATTCCTTGTATGCAAGATCCTCCATAACAAAAATGGCGTCATTCGCGCTGTCAATCATGGTATTGTATTTCTGGTAAGCGTGTTGCAAGTCTATATTGGTTTGATCCAAGTTTTGCATTGTTGCGGAAAGCTCTTCATTGGTTGCTTCCAATTCTTCATTGGTCTGGAAAAGCTCCTCATTGATCCGTACTTCTTTGCTTAGCTGCAAAGCCAATTGAGCGTTTTTTCTTTTGATTGTTTTTTGGGAATAACGCGTCAATTCTAACATTAAATAAGAAAAAACAACAATAAAACCCATGCTCAATAAATTGTCCTGGATATAATCATAACGAACTTCCTGGGTTAAGCGCCCAGTCTGAGCAGCACCATACACAAACAAAAAAAACAATAGGAATTGTAAAAAAGAATAAATAAACACCCAATATCTGCTAATAAGCATTGGAATAGCCACTAACAAAGCATGCACAAACGCAATGGTATCCAAATTGTTTATGGCATATTTTTCATGCTGCAAATCCCAAAACATGTCTCCCCAGATAGCCAGAGATACCATGATTAAAAAAATATGGCCGGCAATTGCGGCGCGGCTCGCGTATATCAGCCATAGGCAAAAAAGCGCGACCAATGCTGCCAGGGAAATATTGATAAACACAGGGACAAATCTGCCCTGATTGAGATATATATGGATCAAAAGAAACAAGGCAATCGGCATCAATGTCAACGCGAGCAGAAAGAAGATTTTTATTTTTTGCTGTTCGATTACATCAAAATCCTTATAAGGAGTCAATATTTTTTTGAACCTATGCTGTAATAGAAGAATGATTTTAACAATAAGCTTATTCATTTTATGGATGAGCATGGAACCTTTCCTTTGTATATAGAAAGGCCATGATACAAAAAACGCTGCTATTTTTGCAATAAATTATTTCTTGAAATAGCGAATTGTTGGCTCAATTGAGTTCAGGATAGCCTTCATTGCCATGTTCCACAATATCCAGGCCTTCAATTTCTTCCTCAACAGGAACCCGTAAGCCGATGATGTATTTTATCGCCATAAACAATACCAAGCCCGCGCCAAAAGCCCAAATAAATGCGACAATAACGCCCACGGCCTGTATGCCCAAAAAATTCCAGGAACCGCCATAAAAAATGCCACGCAAACCGTCACCATAATGGGGATTGGCAAAAAAAGCCACAGATATCGTACCCCAGGCTCCGGAAAAACCGTGCACAGAAACCGCTCCCACTGGATCATCTACATGGATTTTGTCCAGAAAAATAACACCAACCACCACAATTATTCCCGCAACCAAGCCAATAATAAAACTGGCCCAAAGACCGACATTATAACAGGGGGCTGTGATCGCTACGAGTCCGGCGAGAAAACCATTCAAAGTCATGGAAATATCCGGCCGCCGAAACAAAATCCAGGAAAGAAACATAGCTGAAAGACCACCCGTGGCAGAGGCAACATTGGTCACAAGCGCGACAATTGCAAATTCGCCGTGAGCAATACTGCCCGTGCTGCCAGCATTAAATCCAAACCAGCCAAACCACAAAATAAAAACACCCAGAGTTGCCATTGCCATATTGTGACCAAATATTGGATAATTCTTGTTGTCACGGTATTTACCAATCCGCGGCCCCAAAACAATGGTTCCAGCTAAAGCGATCCACCCGCCCAGGGAGTGAACCACCGTTGAGCCAGCAAAATCCACAAAACCGTGTTTAGCTAACCAGCCTACATTGTTTGAATCAAAAAGTGAAGACCACGCAAAACTGCCAAAAATAGGATAAATAATCACAGTGATAAAAGACGACGCGACCAGATAAGCATAAAACCTAGTCCGCTCCGCCATAGCCCCAGAAGCTATTGTGGCCGCAGTTCCGGCAAATACGGACTGAAAAAGCAAAAAACCAAATTTGTCCGCCACTGGTTTCCCCTGATCCAATAAAAATGAGTCCACAGAAACTATTTGGCCAATGCCAAAACCGGATATCAATTGAGGACCAAACATCAATGAAAAGCCAATCAGCCAAAACCCTAGAGTACCAATAGAAAAATCCATCAAGTTTTTCATGAGAATATTGACCACATTTTTTTTACGGGTAAAACCAGCCTCTACATAAGCAAATCCAGCTTGCATGGAAAAAACAAGAAAAGCGGCCATAAGCAACCACAATAAATCAGCTTCCTGGGCGATATTGCGCTTGGCAGAAGCGGCGTACAGCTCGCCTGTTGTCAAAACCGATAGCAAAGCAAAAATACCGCCCATAAAAACCAAACGCTGCACTGGATATATTTTGAATATACCAATTTTTCTTTTCTGGATTATCGCTTTTATTTTCATTATATTTTTTCCCATGATATTTTCGATAAATTTTCTGATAAAGTTGCAGATAAATATTGTAAAAAATCTTTACTTTAGACTTTTTGGAACATGTCTGTAAATATACTTATAAATATTTTATCGCGATCATTGGCTGCTCGCTTTCCTGGCTTTGTTATAATATTGAACAATTTTTCTGAGTGAGCCATAATAGGGATCACTGGCAGATGTGTTTTGCGATGCCTGTATCAAAGCAGATTTCATTTTGCGCCAATTTTTTTCTTTTTGGTAACATTTAGCCAAAAGCACAGAAGCCTTATTGAACGCTGGATTGAGTGCCAAAGCTTGTTTCAGGCTTCTTTTGGCTGAAGCAATTTCCTGGATTCGCCAATACAAAAAACCAATAGAATAGTACAAATCCGGATTCTTTTCACCTGATGTTTTGATATAATTTTGCAAGTGCTCCAGAGCTAGGTGGTATTCGCCTTTTTTGTAATACGCCTGAGCGATCAATTTATAGGAGTCTTTGTAGGACGGAGCTAAGGCAAGAATTTTTTTGCACATGTTCATGGCAGCTTGCGCGTTGCCCAATTTGAGAGCTTCTTTGGTTTCGATATACAATTTTTCCGCCATAGGAATCTGATCCTGGGCTTCAATAATTAAATATGCAATATCATCGCCTTTTTCCTGGGAGCCGCTGTAAGCGGTAAAATTTTCAATAATGTTTTTGTTCAATTGATCAATAGAAAAAGAATGATCTTCTATTTCATTATTACTATGCTGGTCACAATAATCTGAGATACATTGTTGGACACTGGAAAAACCCATTTCCTGGCCCAGGTCATTTTTTTGTTCCACCAGGCCGTCTGTAAAACTAAAAAACAAATCTCCCGGACTGAAAACCCCGTGGTATTCTTCATAATTCTTATTATCAAAAGCACCTATGCCCAGAGGAAATCCTTGAGTATCCAATTCAACAAATTGCTTTTTGCTTTTCTTGTACCAGGACAATTTTTGATGACCAGCGTTAAGAAATTGAAAAGAATAATCCAAATTTATGCGCAGCAATTGACATGTAAAATAAGTGCCGTCCGGCAAAATCGGAGCAGCAGCTTTTTCCAAGACTTCCAGCAGCTCTATCAAAGATAGTCCATACGGAGCTTGCCGAAAATGGTAGTGCAAAGCCACAGTTACCAAAGCTGCGGGCACTCCATGACCGGAAACGTCCGCCATAAAAACTGTCACGTTTTCTCCGCTGCGCAATATATCAAGATAATCGCCGCTGACTTCCACCATGGGCTCATAATACATCGAAAATAATAGACCATTCCATGGCTCAATATTGGACTGTACGATTTGCTCTTGAACTTTACGGCCCATACGCAGATCCCATTCCAATTGTTTTTGAATTTTTTGGTCTTTCTTTTGCGCTTCCGTTATTTTTTTCAATAAATGAACATGATCCCAGGCCATAGCGATTTGTGATCCCATGGCGGATAAAATTTCCAAATCATCCTGTTTGTAAAAATATCCGATATTCTTTTCTATAGACAAGGTGCCAAACGCTTTATCCCGAAACACTAAAGGCACGCATACCAGAGATCGTACTTGCTCGCCACGGTCAAATAAATCCTTGTATTGATTTGAATCATCAATAAGCAAAGGTTTTTTCTGCGAAAAAGAAGCACCGGAAAAACCTTCGTTTGGTTCCAATGTACGCTTCGGCGGGTCTGACTCCAGCAACACTCGCCGAGGCACCAATTGATCATTTTCCAATATTCTTAATGTGACATTATCGCATTCAAAAATTTCCGTTGCTAGGTCCACAGTGCGGTCAAACAAATGATCCACGTCAGCAATATTGGACAATTCTGTGGCAATATAAATCAATATATCGATTTTATTTTTTGCACTCAAACCACCAACAACCATTTTCGCGCCACGATAATTGATGACTTTACGTTTTCCAAATTTGATTTCAATCATAGAATCCAACCCCGATCCTGATACCATCTTTATTCTTTTTTGTATGAAATATGGTATGTTATTGCTTATTTGATATACGATAGCAAATACCATGCCAATGATGACAAAAATGAAAAATGTTTCTTGTTTTGGTAAAAAAATAAAGAAATTTACCTATTTGTCTATATATTGCTCACCGTTTTTGACAGTAAAAGAACGAATCTATGAATATTTTGGGAGATATGATCCCTTGGTGGAATGATGACAAACAAAAGTCGATACTATTGCTTCATAATGCGCAATTCATGGCAATTTTTGATACATTTTTGTGTGTCCAGAATCAGAAAAAACAACTTTGTAGATTTTTTTCTCGACCAATAAAAGGAATTTATATTTTTGGTTTTTTATTCTTTTAATTCTTTAATTGTATTGAAAGAAAATAAATATTATGAAAATTAATCCTGGGTCCTCAAATGCCCTGGGTTTATGCGGAGGAAAAGTGATGATAAGCAATAACTATTTTGCGGATAACGAAGAGATCCAACTGTATTTTGAAAAATACATCAACTGGCAAGAAATTGTGCCACTCAAGGAAAATAATTTTGCTGATGCCCAAGAATACCAAAAAAATCAAGACCCGTTTTTGGAATTCGCACCTGCCAATGTGGACGATACAGTGGAAGGATACAAAGAAATTTTGAATGTATACGGTGAATACATGGGCAAAGAAGTAGCTCCTGCTGCCATGGAAATGGACCGGGAAGGCCTTAAAGTGGCAGACGGCCATGTTGTCTTTCCAAAGCTGATGCGTGATAAATTTCAGCTTTTTAAGGAAGCCGGTATTGTCGGTTATGCCATGCCGCGCCGATTTGGCGGACTGAATGTGCCGCGATCCGTGGAAGCAATGATCAATGATATCATGGCCCGGTCCGAACCCGCGTTTGGCATCACAATAGGCTGCTTCAATCTGGGCGAAGTCATCAATATGTTTGGCGATGAACAAATGAAACAGGATTATGTACCCAAAATTTGCGCTGGTGACATGATTTCTGCAATGTCGCTGACAGAACCCAACTATGGTTCCAATTTGCCTGAAATCAAAACCAAGGCAGAACAAGACGAAAACGGCAATTGGTTTATTACAGGAACCAAACAATTTATCACCCATGGCAATGGCTTTGGCAAAGATATCCCCTCTGCTGTACTCACTTTGGCACGCAGTGAAAAATCCTCCGGCGCGAAAGGCTTGTCCTTTTTTCTGGTGGAAAGCACAGACATGGAATTAATCCGTATCGAAGAAAAACTGGGATTGCACTTATCGCCTACTTGCCAAGTAGCCTATGACAGAGCACCAGCCAAACTAATCGGCGAACGCGCGAAAGGTCTGATAAAATATTCTATGGCTATGATGAATGGCGCGCGATTGGGTATTGCTGGTCAGGCCTGCGGTATCGCGGAAGCAGCTTACCGGGAAGCCGCCCAATACGCTTCTGAACGGGAACAATTTGGCAAACTGATCCAAGATATTCCCGCAGTAAAACGAATGCTCGATGAAATGAAAACAGAAACCCGCGCGATCCGTACCATGCTTTACCGGACAGCGGAAATTGTAGACTTGTATGACGGCTATAGTGAAAAATATGCTCATGAAGGCAAATCAGAACGGGACATCAGAAAAGACCCCACTGTTATGAAATATGACAAACTGGCCAAATTTATGACTCCGATGATTAAATACTATGCCTCTGAATTGTGCATTGATGTTGCTTCCAAAGGCATCCAAATCCATGGCGGTTCCGGCTACACTGAAGAATACGCAGCCTCAAAAATCTTTCGCGATTCCCGTATCACCAATATTTACGAAGGAACCACACAATTGCAAATCGTGGCTGCTATTGGCAGTGTTGTGGAAGGAATGTCAGACACTGGCACATACCGCAAATACCTCCAAGAATTGAAGGACAATACTCCAACAGAAGCGCAAGTTCCTGAATTGACTGAAGGAATCAGTCTACTGGAACAAGGTATAGCCAAATACAAAGAATTTGAACGCGACAAAAAAGATTATCATGCCTTTGACATTGTCGAAATGGCTACTCATTTATTGATATTGCACCTGCTTGCCGAGTTTGTTGGCAAAGTTAGCGATGACTTGAAACAAGACCGGCTGGAAACAGTGCAAAACTACGCAAAAAAAAGCAAATCCGTTTGGGCTGCCGCATTGGTTCGCCTGAGTTAATGGTGTTAATTTATTTCCTTTTGGCCGTTTTAGAACCGGCCAAAAGGAAACATTGTCAAAAGAAAGCATTGTGTTAAAGTAAATTTTTCATGCAGCAACATGGTAAATACAAAATATTCAAAAACAATATCAAAAACAATATAATGAAATAATTATGAAAAAAAATACCCCCAAAAAAAACAACAAAATCCGAAAACCAATTCCTTTTCGTTACAAAATCATTCTTCCTATGGCCATATCGCTATTTGTATTGCTGGTCAGCGGCTATTTTATTCTTAGCTATTTCATGGAAAAGGAAATAGAAAAAGGCATACAACAAAGCATGGATCACAAAGCGGATGCCACAACCGAAAACATCCAGCGTTTAGCCCAACAAGCTGTAAGCATTGCTATTCCTTTGACAGATTTACAGGGATTGGAAAATGCCTACCGCAATCCCAATGAAGCCCAGGGCCGGGCCCAATTGCGGCGCATTATTGCCAATCAATTGGATGCAATGAAAAAACACAAAATTGCCAAAGAATTGCGGATACATTTTCATAAGCCACCTGCTATGAATTTTTTTCGCTCCTGGCTGCCGGAAGGCCATGCCAAAGAAGGCAGAGCAGACCTGAGTTCCTTTCGAAAAGGAATATTGGACGTTTACAAAACGAAAAAAGCTGTGGTTGGCGTTGAAATGGGAAGAAGCGGTCCATCCATTCGAGGCATTTTACCAGTGATACGGCAAGGCCAATATTTGGGCTCTTTGGAAATGCTTTTCAAAAACACAGAATTGTACCATTTTATCGCGGATACGGACAATCTGTTTACCTACATTGGGCCACAAGCCACAAAAATCCTGGATCAAAAAATATCCGGGGATTCAAATGCTATCAAAGTTGGCGAATATTTGTTATTGAATTCTTCCAATAAATTACAATGCTACGGAGCTACAGAAGAGTTTTTGACCAAAGCATCCTCTGAAAAAACCTTTGGCCGTTTCAATAATATTATGTTTGTTGGTTTTCCATTGAAAGACTATGCTGGCAATTCTATCGGTGTTCTCGTACTAAGCAGCGACATCTCTGACTCATTGAATGAGTTGGCATATTTGAAAATCATCTTTATAGTATTCTTTGTCATTGTTTTTAGCCTGGCAAATATTTTGGTTATTTTTGTCGCTCAAAAAGCTACCCAGCCTTTGACAGACACAAAAAACGCCATAAAAGACATTGCCCAGGGCGAGGGAAATTTGACCATACGATTGAAAACAAAAAGTAATGACGAGTTTGGAGAGTTGGCGCACTGGACCAATACCTTCATCGAACAATTGTCCGGCATTATCCGTAAAATAAAAGAAAGCGTGGTCAATACAAGCGAAACCATTCAAGTCATTGAACGGTTTTCTCAATCATTGACTCAATCCGTCCAAAACCAATCCAGCAGCGCGGAACAAAGCTCTGCTGCCATAGAAGAAGTTTCCTCTTCCATGAACAATGTACTGCATTCTCTCACCACCCAATCACAAAACGCAGACAACAACAAAAATGATATCCAACGACTCAATGAAATGGGCCAACAAATCAATGACGCGATACAAGTGCTCAATGAGCTGGCGTTGCAATCCACAAACAAGGCTGAAAAAAGCGGGGTTTCCGTAAAAGAAGCAACCAAGGCCATGGATTATATAAAAGAGAGCACCCAGCAGATCAATCAAGTGGTCAACATGATAACAGATATTTCTGACCAGACCAATCTTTTGGCATTAAACGCGGCCATTGAAGCTGCAAGAGCCGGAGAATCTGGTAGGGGCTTTGCCGTAGTCGCGGACGAAATATCAAAGCTTTCCGACCGCACAGTGACTGGAGTCAAAGAAATCACTCATTTGATCAGCAAAGTCAACAATGCTGTACGGGACGGATCCGGCAAAGTAACCGATATATCCACGGAAATGCTTTCCATAATTGATTCTATCAATAAAATGCAAGAACAAATTGCCAATGTTAAAAATTCTGTGGCTCAGCAAACAGATATGTCTCACAAAATCAGGGACCGGGCTTCCGAAGTAAATCAAATGGCCGGAGAAATCGAAAACGCCGTCAATGAACAGCGTTCCAGTGTGGAAGAAATGAACAAAGCAATGATGACCATGGCTCAAGATGCTCAGGAATTGTCAGAACAAGCCGCAACCCTAAATGACCGCATTGATTCTCTGGGCATTGTTTCAAAATCTTTGACTGAAATGGTAAGCCGTTTCAAAATAGATTCGTAAAAACATCCAGACCAAGAATAAAAAGGAAAACAATGAAACTCAAAAAAAAACAGGCTAAAAAAGTTTTGCAGGCTTTGCTGCAAAACGAGGCTCATTTAGCGGAAATATATATCGAGCAAAACAAAAGCCGTACCATTCGGTTTGATAATGATCATTTAGAAAGCATTACCCAAAATGGCAATCAAGGTACAGGACTGCGCGCGCAGGTAAAAGACAAGACTCTTTTTTCGAGCAGCAATTCTGTGGACTTTGCCTCCATTTTGCAAAATGCGCGCAACCTTACTTCCGTGAATACGGACACGGACACTGATTCGGTAAAAATAAAAAAATTTTCTAAACAAAAAATAAAAAAAATCCATAGCATAAAAAAAGATCCTTTTAAAATATCTCTCAAGAAAAAAATCCGTCTTCTTCAGCTAGCCAATAAAACTATTCGCTCCTATGATTCACGTATTGTTCAGGCTAGCATTGTTTACCAGGAAAGCAAAAGTAAAGTAGAGATATACAACAATAAAAGAACCATGGATAAAGAAAATAGATTCCAGGTTGTGATGTTTTTTTCCGCTGTAGCGGCAGACAAAAACGGAAAAATCCAAACCGGAACAAATATTATTGGTGGAGCCATGGGATTTGAACTTTTTTCCAAGAAAAAAGTTCAAAAAGCTGCCCAAGAAGCTGCTCGTTTAGCCATATTGCAATTGGAAGCCCAAAACGCGCCAGCAGGAACTTTTACGGTAGTACTAAGCAGCGAAGCTGGCGGCACCATGATCCATGAAGCTGTTGGTCATGGTTTGGAAGGTGATTTTATTCAAAAAAATCTCTCTGTTTACTCTGGAAAGCTTGGTCAAAAAGTAGCTTCACCTTTAATCACGGTAATTGACGACGGCACACTACCGAATAAACGGGGCAGCGAAAAAATGGACGATGAAGGAAACGCAAGCCAAAAAATAACGCTGATAAAAAACGGCAAATTGGTTGGCTTTTTGCACGATGAAAAATCCGCCCGTGAATCCGGCCAAAAAACAACCGGAAACGGCAGACGGCAATCTTTCCGGCACATACCCATACCGCGTATGCGCAATACCTACATCAAGCCAGGCAAACATGATCCCAAAGAGATATTGTCTTCTGTTCAAAAAGGAATATTGGTAAAAAAAATGGGT
>CAZCVM010000032.1:0-7905 GCA_964501965.1 uncultured Leptospiraceae bacterium
CGGCCACGCTGGCCGGTGTGGAAGGCATGGTCTTGGCAGATGGAAAGGGCTATGTGGGTGTGGTTTTGGCCAAGGCCGGCGTGTCATACCATTTCTAATTGACAGCCTATTGTCATTATATATATAGTTTTATGTACAATTCATAAAAAAATGTGTTTTTTTTAAAAAGATTTCCTGAATACGGTATTTAGGGAGTATTAATGTATAGGTTTTTTATTTTGCTATGTTTTTTGCGAATATCTATTTGACAATAAAAATCAATTTAGTAATTAATAAAAAAAATAGCAAATCTCGTCAGGATATTGGAAAAATATTGGAAATATATTGATAAATATCATAATATGGGAAATATATTGATAAATAATAGAAAATTGGGCTTGTTAGGATAGTTTAATGAAACAGTTTGGATTGTGGGTTTGGACATTATTTTTTGCTTTGATGTTGGGTTTTGCCGGATGCAGCGGAGATCTGAAAGGAGACTTGACAAGCATAGAAGAAATCAACAAATACAATGATCTACCTGTTTTGGCGACTGATCTTGCAGCAGGTGATTACCATGATTTCCAGACTGTGGCTTTGTCAAGTTCCGAACCGAACGCGCAAATATATTATACTTTGGATGGGACAGATCCAAAGTGCAAGGTGTCTTCTTTATATACGGGTTCGATTGCTGTGAAACAAAGTTTGGAATTGAGGGCATTGTCCTGTTTGGACGGCTATGGGGACAGTCCCGTTTTCAAAGCAAGTTACCAGTTGTATGCGGGACCGCCCGTTTTTACGCCTGGCAGCGGAGATTATGCTGCCGGACAAAGTGTGACAGTGACAACAGCGACTCCTGGCGCGGCCATTTATTATACTATGGACGGCACTGAGCCGGAATGTGGTTCATCGCTGGTGTATTCCAGCGCAATTGGTGTCAACGTAAATACAACGGTCAAAGCGATTGCCTGTCGCAGTGATTTGCCTGCGTCGCCTATTGCACAGGCAAAGTACAATATTGGAGTAGGAGTTCAATACCAAATCAGTGGAACCATTTCCGGTTTGACCCAGGCTGGTTTGTCCTTAACCAATTCCGCTACCGGAGAAACTCTGGTAGCGGTAGCACTGGGTTCAACCGGCTTTTTGTTCGCAAACAAGGTGAATAACAATACAGCGTATGAGATTACCGTAAGTAGTCAACCAACGGGACAGACCTGTAGTGTTGCCAATGGCACAGGCACGATCGCCAGCGCAGATGTAACCAATGTGGCGATCAGTTGCGCGAC
Source organism: uncultured Leptospiraceae bacterium (assembly GCA_964501965.1). Lineage (GTDB taxonomy): Bacteria > Spirochaetota > DYNZ01 > DYNZ01 > DYNZ01 > CAZCVM01. The sequence goes on from CAZCVM010000032.1 coordinate 1,266, forward strand.
AAATCAGTATTCAGTAGCCATTACCAATGTCTCAGGACTTGTGGGAGCAGACAGCGTGAAAGCTGTTTTGGACGCAACAGATACCTCGCCCAATCTGACCAATGGCAGCAGTCATACATTTGCCACAAATGTTGCTTATAACTCTACCTATGAGGTAACTTTGGACACAGCCAGTCTGCCTGCTGGCGGTTATTCTGGCTGCGTTCTGTCCCCATCGGGCACGCAAACTATGGGCGCGGCAAATGCAACAGCAACGATCGCCTGCACCCCGCAATCATACCAAATTAGTGGAACCATTTCCGGTTTGACTGGAAATGGATTGGTACTAACCAATTCCGCTACCGGAGAAAATCTGGGGCCGATAGCGTCTGGAAGCGTTGCGTTCAATTTTGCAAACAATGTTGCTTATGGCACTGGGTACAATGTTTCTGTGACCACGCAACCCAGCGGACAGACTTGTACTGTGTCTTCCGGCAGCGGAACGATGCCGCCCAATAATGTAACCAATGTGGCGATCAGTTGCGCGGCCGCACAATATCAGGTAGGCGGCACAGTTTCCGGTCTTCCTGTGGGCGGCACTCTCAATGTCTCCAATAACACAACGGATACACAATTATTGAATGTCAATGGTGCGTATTCTTTTCTTGAGGATGACGGGGATGGCTACAATATAGCCCTGGATAGTTACAATGCGCCTGGATATACTTGTTCTCTTTCCGGCACGTTGAGTGGTACAATATCCGGCGCAAATGTCACTGGTATTGACATTACTTGTACACCAGATACATACACTTTGACCGTATCTATCTCTGATCTGGCTAATGCCGAGGTTTTGTCTGTTTTGAATGATGGCGAGACTTTGAGTATCACCGGAGACGGCACTTCCCCAAAAACCGGCAGCTTTGCAGTGGCCATGAATATTAATGATCCTTATTCTGTTACAATTACTTCTCAGCCTGCCGGCAAAGTTTGCGCTTTCACGGATACAGCTTACGGCAATATGCCCGCATCTAATGTCTCTTTGGATATTCAGTGTGTGAGCGGATATCCAATCAGTGGACGTGTTCAGGCGATACCTGCAGCCCCTTTGAGCAGCTTTTTGCTTCAGGGAAATGTTTCTCCGGTCGCAGGTAGCGGCACGGCCGGCAATGCGGATGGTTCAGGAGCTGGCGCGACATTCAATTTTCCGGTGGGATTGGCCAGCAACGGCAGCGATCTTTATGTGGCAGACACCCAGGGACATCGAATCCGCCAGATAGATACAGGCGGTAATGTTACCACATTTGCCGGAGATGGATCCGCTGCATCTACAGACGGGACCGGTACTGGGGCGAGTTTGCATTCTCCTAGATTTTTGACCACTGATGGCGGCAATTTGTATGTCACAGAATACCTGGGGCATTGTATCCGGCGCATTGTTCTTTCGAGTTCGGAAGTGACCACTGTGGCCGGGACATGCGGTACATCTGGCAATGACGGTGGAGATGTAGACGCAGCAAGCGCAAGGTTTGACTCACCGTCCGGCATTGTTTATCACAATAATGCGTTGTATGTGGCGGATCGAATGAATCATAAAATCCGCAAAATGGATCTTGCTACTGGTGTGGTCTCCATTTTGGCTGGATCAACTTCCGGTCATCTAGACGGCATAGGAGGGGCAGCTCAGTTCAATGAACCGGAAGGTTTGGCTATCATAAACGATGTGCTGTATGTCAGCGAATACATGGGAAATGTTGTCCGGGCTATTGATCTTGGCACTGCGAATGTGACCACATTGCTGGGCAATGGCACGGGCGGCTTTCAGGACGGACCAATCAGTACATCCAAAGCATTTATTAATGGGCCTTCTGGATTGACCACAGATGGGACCTATTTGTATTTGGCTGATTCTATTAATGAACGTATCCGCAAAATTGATTTGAGAACGCAAACAATATCCACTCTGGCTGGAAATGGCATCACCGGCGCGGCCAATGGTATAGGCATCCAGGTTTCTTTCCAAAAGCCAATGGGTATCATTTGCAGTGGTAAAAAAATATTTGTCGCGGACAATGAAGGGCACCAAATACGCCAACTCATGGACAATGGTCTAATCGCCCATTATCCGCTTTTGGGCAATGCTTTGGACTATGCAGCGCATTCTGCTTTTCCTACAGCCAATGGAAGCTGGACTGGTTCACCTTCCTACGGAAATGGTCGGTTCAATAAGCCAGGCGGTGCTGCGGACTTTGATGGATCAAGCTATATCAGCACTAAGGATATCTCTTTCAATCATACGGATTCATTCACGATCAGCGCGTGGGTGTACAAAACAACTACATCAGATTCTGTTGTATATGGAAAAGAAAATTATGAATCTGTATTTCAATTATCAGCCGATGGTAGGGTAATGTTTCTTAATTGGGATACAGCAGCCGCTACTAAGTTTTATGTAACGACAGCAACGAATATGGTTCCATTGAATCAATGGATTCATATATTGTATGTTTTTCAAAAAGAAAAACATTCAGCAACTTATGGCGGGGATATTTATATAAATGGCAAGCTGGCAACAAGGATTACTGGGGATCAAAAACCAGCAGACTCAGTGAGAGATCTGACAGAAAATGACCGCATTGGCCATGGTTGGAATAATTATTATTTTACCGGACGCATTGCAGACTTGCGAGTGTACAACCGCGCGCTAAATGACGGCGAGATCAATGAACTGGCCCAGATGGCTGACCCTGCCCAGGTGGGATCATCCTATAGTAATGGCGCGACCGGCCTATTGAGTCATTATTCCTTTGATAATAATGCGGGAATACCCTCTTTAAACGACAATGGACCACTGGATCGAACGTTGACTGTTCAGGGGGGCGCATTAAATGTTATTGGTAAAGATGGGGACAGTGCTGGAGCCTATGCGCTTAGTGGCAGCTCGCAAAACCTTGAAAATGCCAGTCAGGCTGGTTTGCCAATGCAGGCCAGTCCGCGCACTGTTTGCGCCTGGGCAAATCCCACCAAATATCCTACCAGCGGTACTACATTTACGATGGTGTCCTATGGCAGTCCTGTATCTGATCAAATGTTTTCCATAGCAATGAAACATGATAGTGGGACCAATAAGCAATACCTGATTTTAATGAAATATGGTGCTCCGGTATACAATTCGGAAATTGCCATACCATTAAATACCTGGTCGCATATTTGCGGTGTGTATGACGGAGCCAATGCAAGTATTTTTTGGAATGGTAAATTGTTAGGCATCTCGGCCTGGACTATTGATACCCAGGCGGCAGCAAATCCGTTTTTCATTGGCAGATCCAGCTCCGTTGGCAGCTATTTCCCGGGCAAAATCGATGATGTGCGAATATACAACAACGCGCTCACAAGTGATCAAATCCGCCAGTTGGCACTACAAGTTCCCGCCGGACTGGTAGCGCGTTATGACTTTACGGATAACACCAATGCCAATGATCCGGTCAAAGATGTGAGCGGCTTTGGACTGCATGGTACAGCCATGGGATCACTCAATCCAGCATCGGGCCGGACAGGCATAGAAAAAACCGCGCTGCTTTTTGACGGGACAACATCATATATAGATATCACTACAGCACCGCATTTGCCTCGAGGCGACAGTGATCGGACTTTGTGCGCCTGGTTCAAGCCTGCTGACAATGGGATATACAATATCATCAGCTATGGAACAATGGCAGCAGATCAAGCCAATGGTCTGGCCATGAATGCTTCTGAAGTAATGTATTATGGTTTTGCTAATGATACCTCTGGAAACCACAATAATATTGGCAACCGCTGGATACATTTCTGCGGTACTTACAATGGAAATGTCGCAGAAATGTACATGAACGGCATGAATATCGGGTCTGAAACAAAGGCCTGGAATACTGTTCTCAGTGTGTTCAATATTGGTCGGCGCGGAGATAATGCTGAACTTTTTCAGGGCGCGATTGATGATGTGCGTATTTATGGCAAAGTATTGACCCAAAACGAAATTCTAGCATTGTCTGGATTTCATCCCATGCAAGTGTCCACCTGGAGCAAAGCACCTGCTTCAAGCAGTATGCGTGTTCATTATACAGCAGAATCTTTGACTCTGGCAGACACGGGTCCGGTTGGAAATCTTCCAGATATTTCCGGTAATGGTATAAATCTTGAGCAGGCTACTGCAACGAACCAACCTGAGTTCAGAAGCAGTGTAGCAGATATTATTGGCCGTCACCCGGTGATACGTTTTGACGGTACGGATGATTTTTTGGTGAATAATAGTGCTGGATCAGTACATTCCGTTACCCATAGTGTTGTTTCAGTGATCAAATTTGATCCCACTCCCAATGTCAAAAATCCGATATTGAATATAGGTGATCAATTGCACCTTATTGACAATAGTAATGTGTACTATATTAGCAAGATAAGTACCGGTGATTTAGGAGTTTCCAATAACCAGTTTGCTTTTGACACAGAGTATATCGCTTTTGGCGGGTATGATGCAACAGGCACGGCATCTTTTTATGTTAGTGGTAAAGATGAATCATCTGCAAGTGCCATGTTTACAACAACTTCAAGCGCAGACTTGCAAGTGGGGCTAGGAGATGGGTCTTATTTCAAGGGAAATATGGCTGAACTGATGTATTTTAACAAGACTCTGGTGGAAGCAAATGCTCTTTATGCCGGGTTTACGGACCGAGAAATAGTGCATTGTTATTTATCTGCCAGGTACAATATAGGGATTGATCACGCGTGCCCGTAAATGATTTTTCGCATGATTTGTGAAGCTGTGTGATTATTATAAAAATAATTATTATAAAAGCAAATCAATTGGTATTTTGATCTAGCAAAAAAATCAAATCTCGGACAACTTTTGCGGCCAGTGCCGCAGATATCCCGCTGGGGTCATAAGGCGGACTGAGCTCTACAGCGTCCGCGCCCACCAGGCGCAAATATTTTAGCAGCTCAAAGAAATGGACAAAATCTGTGTAAGATATACCGCCGGCTTCTGGAGTACCTGTACCAGGGAAAAAAGCCGGATCAAAAACATCCAGATCAATGGTCAGATAAACATGACGCTGTCCGATGATTTCCCTGACCTGGTCAAAAGAACTATTGTCAAAACCATATATGCTTTGCAAACTCATCGCTTCAGTGTATTCTTCCCGCGAAAAAGAACGTATACCAAATTGGAATAACCGTTCTCCAGGAGCTGGAAAAAGAGTCAATGCATTGCCCATGGAACAGGCATGAGAATACTTTTCGCCTTCATATTGGACACGCAAATCCGCGTGCGCGTCCAACTGAACAATAGCCAAATCCGGGTATTTCTGAGCCATAGCAGAAAGGATAGGATAACTGATCGAATGGTCTCCGCCCATACAAAGCGGTATCAGATTCTGTTCCAAAAGCTCCAAAAGAATGGATTCTATTTTGATAAATGCTTTTTGATTGTTGGTGCGGGGCAGGGGAATGTCTCCCATGTCCGCAAACTGTATTTGCGTCAAATCACGCTGCCAGATCGGGCTAAACGTCTCCAGATTGTCAGAAAATTGACGTATCGCGTGAGGCCCAAACCGCGCGCCCGGCCGGAAGCAAGTACTGGCATCTGCTGGAACTCCCAGCATAGCAATTTTCGTGTCAGGACTCAATGGCGTAGTTCCCAAAAACGAAATATCCGATTGCAGATCATTGATAAAAGATTTTTCAGGTGACATTTTATTTCCTATTTTTACTTCTTACCAAAGCATATTAACACAAATAAAGCTATCTTTTTTGGGTCAAGTTAAAAAAATTTTTACTTTCCGCTGGAGGCTCATTCTATAAGTCAATATTGTGCGTTGCACTAATCAAATTTTGTTTCAAAAAAATTAAAAAAATCCTTTACAATATATCGGCTTTCTGTTAGGTTAGTATTGTGTTAACAAAAAAAAGCGTGTGAGAGTTCAACATGAAGAAATTGATGATTGTTTTTTTGGTGATATTTGCTGCCAATACATTATTTGCCAGCGGCGGAAGCGAACCAAAAAAACCATTAGAAGGGTCCTATCCTATTGTTTTGGTCCATGGAATATTGGGCTTTGATGATACGAATGGGCTTATGAACGGTTTGGTAAAATATTGGGGCGGTATGGATGATTACCTGCGCGAGCAGGGAGTACCGGTATTGACTCCGGGGTCGCAAGCCATGGCGCATACCATTTATCGGGCCGAACAAACCGAGTACCTTGTAAATCAATGGATTGCTGCGAATGGATACAACAAAGTCCATTTGCTCGGGCATTCCCAGGGCGGCCTGGTATCCCGTTGGATGGCAAGCAATCTGTCTATCAAAAACAAGGTGTCCACAGTTACTACATTGAATTCTGTGCATCGCGGAGCGCCTGTGGCAGATATAGTGCTGGGATTGATTCCTAGCTGGGCACAGCCGTTTGTCGCGACAGTTCTCAATTCTATTGGCGGACTGATTTATGGTACACAAGAGGATGTAATGGCAATGGGTGAATCTTTGACGACTCATGTGAGGTCGGAAGATAATCCAGCCGATCTATGTACGAAGATTATTCCAGGTGGGCAGAAACGAGAAAGATTAATAAGTATGATTATGTACAACACGTCAAACGCAGACGTATTGACGACATCGGGAGGACAC
>CAZCVM010000032.1:7915-12976 GCA_964501965.1 uncultured Leptospiraceae bacterium
CAATGGGTGAATCTTTGACCTATTCTTACATGAACAACCAATTCAATGTTTTAGCTCCCAATACCTCAGGGATCAAATACTATTCCTATGGTTCAAAGATGGCCTGGGCAGATCCTGTTCAGCATCCGATCATGGCATTGCTGCATCCAGCGACCTGGGCCGGCGGACTATTTTATGGTCAAGGCGGATCCAATGACGGTATCGTTCCTTTGACTTCACAAAAGTGGGGTACATGGAAGGGCGGTCCTGACTATAGTTGGTATGTAACTGGTATTGATCACCTTCAAGCCACCAATTTGGAATGGTGGGGCGAAGTCTGGTATGATGTAGAAGCTTATTTTATGAAAATGGCAAAAAACGCCAAGGACAATCAATAAGCTTTGTGATGATATCACAATGGTATTTCGGTTTTTTCAGTTGAAAAAAAAACATAGGCTGTCTGCAATGGCAGCCTTTTTTTTTGGCAGCACTGATAAGGCCAAAAATTTAAGGGGTCTCGGTATATAGGGTATTTTTGTCAGAAAATTTTTTGCCTTTATTCAAGGTATTTTTGCTATTTGATCTGGTTTGCGAAATGGGGAGGTATATATGGATCGTTTGAGATATTTTATTTATGTGGGGATTGTTTTGCTGATTGCTGCAGCAGTGTTTTTTATCAATGATGCCAATCAATTTGATCCAGAAAAAAATTCATCCAGTTTGGTTGGGCGCGGGGATGGAACTTCAAATGCCAGGGGTTCTCAGGGAGCTAATGGATACATGAATGAGTACCAGCTCAGTTCGCAAAGCAAAGAAAGAATATTGTCTATATTTGATGAGCCAGATATGCTGGATTATCATACTATGATGGAATATGTGCGCAAAGGAAAAATAGATATGGTGCGCGAATTGTGGAAACTGAGAAGAAAATGCCCGGCAAATTTGCTGCCGGAGCAATGTGACAAGAAATTGCTGCTTTTTATTTCAGAAAGGTTTCCCTATCCGCACAACAAAGCCATGATCGATTTGGTTCAGAAATACTTTCATTATGAAAAGACAGTGCGCAATATGAAATCTCTCCGCAATATGAAGCCCCAGGAACGTTATGAGCTTTTGATGAAAAAAAGAAGAGAGATTTTTGGCGAGAGCGACGCGCGGTTGGTTTTTGGTCTACAGGAAACCAAATTTCATTTTGGCAAATCTTACCAGGAGTTTATCGAACAAAGCAAAGATATGTCCGGCGAGCAGCGTATGAAGGCATACGAACAAATGCGGCGCAATGTATATGGCGAATACTATGACGAAATAGTGCAAAGGGAACCAAAATTTGATAAATACCGTACAGAAATGACTTTGCGGCAAAATGATTTGGATAAGATGGATTTGTCTCAAAAGAAAAATCAGATTCGTTCCATGCGGAAAACATATTTTGGCAAGGAAGCAGCGGACCGCATGGATCAGGTAGACCAGGCTTTCCAGCAGCGTAGACAAAATGAACAAACGTACCAAATCCAAAAACAAAAACTTTTGTCTAAAAATCCAAATTTGTCGGATAAAGAACGGAGCGCGAAACTCCGGCAATTGGCGGTCAATGTTTTTGGCAGTGACGAGCAGGCTGATATGTTTGAACGCCGTCAAAAAATGCGGGAATATTTGCGTCAAAAACAACGCTAAAGCAATAATAAAAATGGTAAGAAATGTAGCACCGTGCTGTTTTGGTTTTTAAGACCCAAAAGGGACAGACAAAAAGTAGACAAAAAATAAAAAAAAAGTAAAAAAGAATAAGAAAGAATGAAGAAAATACGCAGATTTTTGATCTCTGAAAAAACTGTATTGTTTTTTATATTACTAAATTCAGTAGCAATTTTTTTTATGACCATGCTCAGGCCCGAATCTTTTTGGGTAAAAATCTTCGCTCAGGCGGATATTTTGTGCGCGTATTATTTTTTTCTGGAAGCTGCAATAAAAATTCACTTTTTTGGCTGGCAGAGGTATTGGCAGAACGGTTGGAACAAATTTGATTTCTTGATTGTTGTTTTTAGCCTGCCGATGCTGGCAGCTCCATTTGCTGAGATGAAGGGGCTGGAAATAGTTTTATTGTTGCGCCTGACGCGCTTATTTCGGTTGTTTCGGGTTTTGCATTTTATCCCCAATTTGGAGCATTTAGCGCAAGGTATCCTGCGAGCGTTGAAAGCTTCTGTAGGAGTTTTTTTGGCAATCATTATTATCAATATTATTTTCGCGTTGGGCGGGACAATACTTTTTGCTGATCTGGCTCCGGAACACTTTGGTAATCCTTTTTTGTCCATTTATTCTACTTTCAAAGTTTTTACTGTAGAAGGTTGGTATGAGATCCCTGATATTATTGCGCAGAAGTCGAACAGTGATATTGTAGCCGTGTTTGTCCGAATTTATTTTGTGATAACCGTGTTTATTGGCGGTATTTTGGGATTGTCCATGGCCAATGCTGTGTTTGTGGATGAAATGACCCAGGACAATACAAATGATCTGGAAACGAAGATCCTTGATCTAAGCGAACAAATTGCGGACATTAAAAAAGTCCTGGAAAAAATGTCTGCTAACGAAAAAAACTAATAATGGATTCTATGGTAATCCAAATAACGAGAACAATCACAAAACCATTGACCAGGGCAAGCAAAAAATGGTTTGCTAAAACAAAAGATATCTGATTTTCTACACTGGCCCACAAAGTCATTGTTGCCATGAATATGGCTGGTAATCCGGCAAATAACCACAATGCTCGACCTTTACGTCGTAGATAAATAGTGATCACAAATAATGCCAGGGCAGCCAGTGTTTGGTTGACCGCGCCGAACAGAGGCCAAAGTTTGAGAGCACCTTTGCCGTCAGCTCCGGTAGTAAATGCCAGGATAGCGGCAGTAAATACAGCGAAAAAAGTAGCAGCATAGCGATTGGTCATTATTTTTATATCCATTGATTCAAAAAATTCTGTCACCACATAACGCTGAATCCGAGTGGCTGTGTCCATAGTAGTACCGGCAAAGGAAGCGACAAATACTCCCATAATGATAATGGCAATGTGATGGGGAATACCTGCACTTTCTATCATATTGGCTGCGCCAACAACAAAGGCTGTTATTTTTGAGGCCAGACCGCCGGCAGCGGCCCAGGAAGCATAATGTGTGGACCATGCTTCTGTTCCTATTAAACCTTTGTAGCCCATACCTATGCCCGCAGCGGTTGCGGCAATGACCAAAATTGCCAGGGCACTTTCCATTAGCATAGAGCCATAACCGACAAATACAGCGTCCTGTTCGGATTGAACTTGTTTGGAAGATGTGCCAGACGATACCAGGGAATGAAACCCAGAAATCGCGCCGCACGCAATGGTTATGAATAAAAAGGGCCACATAGAGGGAGCATCTATTGGGTTGGTTTGAATAGCCGGAGCAACAAGTTTGAGTCCAGATGAAGAAAAGGCAGCGGCAAATACCCCAATGATCAGCAAAGCCATTGCAATGACCAACTGATGCGAATTGATATAGTCTCTAGGTTGTAGCAATGAGGTCACCGGCAAAATGGAGGCTATGAACGCATAAATCAATAACGCAATGGTCCACCAGCCAGTCGCCGGAATTCCACCAAAATCTGGCATGGAAATTGGCAAATACGCGCCCATGATCACAGTGATGTACATGAAAACAATCGCGATGATAGACCACAAAAGAATGCTTTTGCCTTTTTTGTACACCATGTACCCAAGCCACATTGCGATGAACACTTCCAGCCATACAGGCAAGACCGCGCCCGGGTACATAGAGAAAATGACCGCAATGACCAAACCAAATATCGCTATAACAATCCATAACTCCAGAAAAACAATGGCAAAAAAAGCAATCTTTATACGCGGATTGATATACTTGCCGGAATATTCGGAAATGGATTTACCTTGATTGCGCATGGATATAATCAATGAACCCAGGTCATGCACAGCTCCCATAACAATGCTGCCCACAAAAACCCACAATAGAGCCGGCAACCAGCCCCAGATAATGGCTATGGCAGGCCCCACAATGGGGCCAGTGCCGGCAATGGATGTAAAATGGTGGCCAAAGATGATTTCTTTTTTGGTGGGCACATAATCTATGTCATCTTGTAGTTCTTTGGATGGTACAGGCGCAGTTTGAGAGATTGCAAATACTTTTTTGCCGATAAAGTTGCCATAGAGTTTGTACATGAGAATGTAGCCGGCAAATGTTGTGAGAACCATCACGAGAGTGTCCATTTTTTTCTCCAGGATGCTATGGGATTTTGATTTGATTTGAGTTTAAGATGAGTCAAAATGTGTGGAACCAGTTGTTTTGAGTCCGATTCCCAAGACAAGGTTTTTTTGCTATTTGGGCTGAAATTGATTTTGTGTTTTGGCCTTTTTTATAGTTATTTAAATAGTTATTTAAATAACTATTTAAAAGATTTTTTCATAGTTATTTAAAATTTTTGTAACTACGCAGCAATAATATGGCAAAAAAGCAAAAAAACCTCATAAAAGATTGAGCTTTTTTTCTTGACAGTCCTTGGCATTAGAAAAGTGTGCACCTAGCTACATTATAGGTTGAAAAAAATCAACCTAAGCAATTTAATAATGTCACGTGCTTGGAGGAATCTTATGAATATTGTAGTATGCGTAAAGCAAACTCCGGACACTGAAGCCACCATTAAAGTCGAAGGTGGTAATGTCCAGGAGAGCGCAGTTAATAAATGGATTATTAGCCCTTACGATGAATACGCGATCGAAGAGGCTTTACTTTTGAAACAAAAACATGGCGGTTCTATCACGGTTATTTCTTTGGGACCGGACCGTATTACAGAAGCTTTGCGTTCTGCGTATGCTTTGGGAGTCGATAAAACGATACACCTGAAAGATGACGCATTTGAAGGCAATGATTCTTTTGCCACAGCTCAAGCTCTTGCCGGAGCGATTAAAAAAGAAGGTGATTTTGACCTAATTTTGGCGGGAATTATTGGCCAGGATTTGGATAATGGACAAACAGCAATCATGCTTGCGGAAATAATGCAAGTACCCCATGTAGGTATTGTAAC